>CBDUZM010000522.1:0-2806 GCA_965371685.1 uncultured Spirochaetaceae bacterium
GATATTCGCCGGCGAGCTTGTTATCAAAGACGGGGGAACGCTTATACTGGTCTCCCCCTGTCCGGATGGCCTCGGTCCACACCCGGAGTTCGCAGACTATGTAGGATGCGATGAGTGGGAAGAATTGATGAAAAAGGCTCTTGCCGGAAAGACGAGTCAACCTATAGCCGTTTCATCGGCTGTAGCCATGGCGAAGATGCGGAAGCGATTTGATGTGTCAATTGTTTCCGGTGGACTTAGCGCCGGGGAAGTCGAGAGAATGGGGTATCAATATTTTCTCTCAGTTGGGGAGGCCGTCCAAACGGCTTTAGCAAAGCATGGCGATCAGGCACAAATCGCTGTGCTGCCATACGGTATAAGCACATTGCCCGGGGTGAGGGCAGGATCATGAGTAAAAGAGGTAAGCCATGCTGTTAGAACCGATACGTGTATTGACCTGGGATGAAATGGAAAAGATCCATAGCGCTGCGCTGACCATTCTTGAAGAAGTGGGGATTAAAATAGACAGCGAAAAGGCTCATGATTATTTGAAAAAGGCGGGCTGTATAACCGATCGGACATCCATGGTCGTTAAATGTCCCGGAAAAATTGTCCAGCGTCATGTGGACAAGATGAGGAGAGACTACGATAACCCCCGGCGCATTCCCGAAAGGATGTCTGTCCGATATTCACATATCAGATTCCTCAGGACGCCCCATAAAATTCATCCGGATTTTACCGCCAGCGCGGGGGGTTTTTGCTGCTATATTTTCGATCTCGATGGAAATCGCCGAAGCCCGAGGATGGATGACGTCCATCGTTCCATCAACCTTGTAAACCAATTGGATTCGATTGACTACACCGGACTTCCCGTATCCGACCAGGATACACCGTACAAATTGAGGCCGGTAAAGATGGCCGGAGAGCTGGCAAAGTATTCCGCTAAATTCGGCGGAGTAGAAACATTCAAGAGAGAGGACATTCCATACCTTATCGAGATAGGCACAATCATAAAGGGAAGCCTCGAAGCCCTTAAAAGAGAACCGATACTGGTGGGATACGCCGAGGCGCGGTCTCCTCTCTGTTTTGACAGGAACATGGTGGAAATTTTCATGGAATATATCGAGCGGGGCTTCCCCCAGACTTTGGACACCATGCCCAATGGAGGCGCCACAGTGCCGGTGACCGCCGCCGGAAACCTGGCGGTAGGGATCGCGGAAACATTGAGCGCCGTGGTTCTCGGCTATGCCATCGATGAGAATGCCGTAGTCGGAGTCGATATCATCCCCTCCTATGTCGATATGCAGTCCGGCCTTTTCAGATACGCCAGCGCGGACAGGATGCCTCTTCTCGTTGCGCGAGTCCAGATGATATCCGAATATTACGGCTGCCCCAGCGGAGTGCACGGAGGAAAGACAGACAGCTGTTTCGTGAATGTCCAGAGCGGCATTGAGAAGGCAATGAGTACTGTTTTCCCTATCCTGGCGGGGGCGGTCGGCATAGGGACCGTGGGGCATCTCGAAAATGCCCTTACCTTCTCACCCCAGCAGCTTGTTATAGACAACGAAGTTATCCGCTATATGCACAGGACCCTCAAGCCCATTGAAGTAAACGACGAGACACTGGCCCTGGATACGATTCGCCGGGTAGGAATAGCCGGCAATTATCTCGGTGAAATACACACGGTGGAGCATTTTCGCGAAGAGATCTTTTTTTCCGATCTATCTGAAACCGAACCCTGGATGAGCGTCCATTCAAAGGAAATGAAGGGGATGGAAAGCAGGGCCCATGAAAAAGCACGGTCAATCTGGGAGCAGGCGCCTGAGCCGATTATTGAGCTTGAGAAAATGAAAGCTATAGACAGTGTCGCGGCTCACGCGGAAAAGGAATTTTTGGGATGATAAGCCCTCTACCCGTAACAGCAATCGACGATCTCAAACTGGATTCCACCCTTATCGAGCAGTATGAGCAGTACCTTGCTATCCGAACACAGTATCTGCTCAACCGCTTCAGAAAATATCCTGATTTCCCCGGGGTCCAAACCGGCTACGATTCCATCACAGGAGAGGAATTCACGAAAGAGCACCTGTATTCATACTCATGGATAAACGGGCGGGGGGCCTGCGTCTTCACCAGGTTTGCGGATTACTTCCCGGACCGGCATGATGAACTGATGCGGTTTTCTCTTCACACCATTGAGGCCATGGAAAAACATTGGAAAATGAACGACGGCCGTTTCCCTTTTATGGTGGAGAAGGATGGAACCGAACACATAGCAGGTCGACCTCTCCCGCACGGTAATGTCAGCTACAGTGATCTCTACGCCTGCTTCGGTTTTCTTGAATACGGCGCAAGGGCTGAAGATCACAGTCGTATCGAGACAGCTCAAAAGATATTCGGCGGAACGATCTCGGCTCTGAAGGAGAATCGTTTTACCGCTGAACCTGAGCCGATAGAAGACGGCCTGATAGCAGAAAACCCCGGATCAGTGGCCGTTGACCTTGCCAATGAATTCACGAAACAGCTGAACGACACATCGTATCTCGACAGAGCGGCTGAACTGATAGATTTTCTTTTAGAGCACTTCTACCTCGAAGAATCGGGCGCCTTTATCGAGTATATCACCTTCGATAAACATCCATTCTATAATAATCACGGAAGCTGCACTGTAGACCCGGGCCATTCCATTGAATTTGCATGTTTCTCTCTTGAGTTCTCACGCCTGGCGGAAAAGGCAAATCTTCATTCGGGACTGTGTAAGAAGATAAATGATATCTGCCCGGACCTTATTCTCCGGAACATCGAGAAAGGATGGAATCAGAAGCAT
>CBDUZM010000523.1:0-2789 GCA_965371685.1 uncultured Spirochaetaceae bacterium
CAGAAATCTTCAAAAAGAAGTTAAATCATCTCCGCTTGTAAAATCGCTCCTATCAGAGAGAGATAGCGAGGGGAAAATTCCCTTTCATCCTTACGCCAAATGGTACGGCACCCATTGGGTCCTGGCGAACCTGGCAGATATCGGCTATCCGCCGGGAGATGAATCACTCTCCCCATTGAGGGAGCAGGTCTATGCCTGGCTCTTCGGCAAAAAACATGAGAAGAAAATCAAGGCCATAGAAGGCCGGGTGAGAAGGTGCGCCTCACAGGAAAGCAATGCTCTCTATTATCTTCTCTCCCTCGGTCTGGCGGATGCGCGAACCGATGAGCTGGCTGAACGCCTTGCTAAATGGCAGTGGCCTGACGGTGGTTGGAACTGCGACAAAAACCCGAAAGCGATAAACTCCTCGTTTATGGAAAGTCTTATCCCGCTGCGTGCCCTGGCGCTCCATGCCCGATTAACCGGCAGCAGGCGGTCCCTTGAAACCGCGGAGCGTGCGGCCGACATATTCCTTAAACGCAGGCTGTACAAAAGAAAAAGAGACGGAACCGTCATCTCGGATGATTTTACGAAACTGCATTATCCCTGCTACTGGCATTATGACATACTGTTTGGACTGAAAGTTATGGCTGAAGCCGGCTTTCTTGACGATGAACGCTGCCATGATGCTCTGGATCTTCTGGAAACGAAGAAACTTGAAGAAGGCGGCTTCCCCGCAGAAAAGAAGTATTACCGGGTTACGGAGAAGTCATCCGCCGGGCGTTCGCTGGTTGATTGGGGCGGCACGAGTAAAAAACGCATGAACGAATTCGTGACGGTCGATGCTTTATTCGTCCTGAAACAATCGGGACGGCTGATGTGAAAATCACATGATTGCAGGGGAAACCGTGTTATGCCTGATTACATGAGCAGAAAAATTATTTTGATTATGACCGACCCCACGCGTAAAGACAGGCTCGGGTGTTACGGTATTCCGGATATGAAAACCCCACGCCTCAATCGACTGGCTTCCCGGGGAATACGTTTCGAAAGGGCATACACCTGCCAGCCGGTCTGCGGCCCCGCCCGTGCAGGAATTTTCACAGGAACATTTCCTCATTCCAACGGCAGCTGGGCCAATACCATGGCGCTGGGTGACAACGTCAGGACGATCGGCCAGAGGCTGCGGGATAACGGTATTCATACCGGGTACATCGGAAAATGGCATCTCGACGGCGGCGACTATTTCGGGCTCGGCCGGTGTCCCGACGGCTGGGACAAGAGTTACTGGTACGACATGCGCAACTATCTTTCCGAGCTCTCCGAAAAAGACAGGATTCGTTCCAGGCGTACCGAAACCAACCGCGATCCAGAACTCAGGGAAGACTTTACCTTCGGCCACCGCTGTTCCAACAGGGCGATTGATTTTCTCGACAAGCATCATGACGAGGATTTCTTCCTCGTGGTATCCTACGATGAGCCCCATGGGCCCTGCCTGTGCCCGAAACCTTATTCCGCTATGTACGACGGTTATCAGTTCCCGAAGAGCAGGAACATCTGGGATTCCCTGGAAGGTAAGCCGGAGCATCAGCGAATATGGGGCGGCAATAGTATCCGTCAGGACAAGGATTCACTGACAATAACACCGGCTGACTTTTTCGGCTGCAATTCGTTTGTCGATTATGAGATAGGGCGTGTGCTGGAAGCGATAGACCGGTACGCTTCGGACGCGCTGGTGATATATACCTCGGACCACGGCGCTTTCCTGTCCTCCCACAGCCTCTCCGGCAAAGGTCCCGCCATGTACGACGAAATCACCAATGTGCCTTTTATCATCCGTTGGCCGGAAAGAATCCCTGAAGAATGTGTCTATAATTACCCGGTGTCTCACATAGATATCCTGCCGACGGTTATGGAAGTTATGGGGTTAAAAATCCCAAAACCGGCGGAGGGTAGAAGCCTGCTGCCGTTATTACGATCGACCGATGTAAGGGTGAATGAGGTTGTATTCATGGAATTCTCACGGTATGAGATCGACCATGACGGTTTCGGCGGATTCCAGCCAATCCGCTGCTCTTTTAACGGACGCTTCAAACTCACAATTAACTTACTGACAACCGATGAATTGTACGACCTGAAAAACGATCGGGAAGAAATGGTCAATCTTATCGATTCGGATGCTCATACGGAGATCAGGGATCGGCTGCATGATGAAATTCTCAACTGGATGAACGAGACTCGGGATCCCTTCCGGGGCTACTACTGGGAGCGTCGCCCCTGGCGGAAAAACGCCCGGGAAGCCACCTGGGATTACACCCTTATGACCAGGCAGCGGGAAAATGAGGAATACGAGCCGCGCCAGCTGGACTACGGGACAGGCCTCGAGATGAAAGATGCGGTGAGAAAAAAGTGATTTCGCAGGAGTTAAGCTGATGGATTCTACAATTTATCCCGGCCCTTCAGGATGGCCTTATACCTTATCGCCGCATGACTCGGGGATGCTCATTGAGGATGTCTGGCCCACCATCTTTTTCGGCAGGGAGACACTGGCAGAAATCAAGCGAAAAACAGATACTCTTCCCTGGGCCGCTTCAGCTTTAAAGCAGATGAAAGAGGAAGCAGAAACAGTACTTCTGCAGCCGCCCGGAATCCCGATAGAGAGAATTGGGTGGAGACACGATTTTTACTCGCACGTTACTGCAGAGCATCTCTTATACGATCCTGAAAGCCCCCACCGTTACTTAGATCCCCTGGATGGAACCTTTCACAGCAGCCCCGAGCAGCGGGCGGCCTGGGTTCTGCTAACCCAT
>CBDUZM010000524.1:0-2781 GCA_965371685.1 uncultured Spirochaetaceae bacterium
TGTTGATTTCCTCCCCATAGAAGAGAATATCACCCGAATCTGGAGATGTTCGCTCAAAAAGCGCCTTTACCAGCTCGGTCTGTCCGTTTCCTACGACCCCTGCAATACCGTAGATCTCCCCCTCATTAATATGAAAGCTGACCGCATCGAGAACTCTGGCGCCCTGGTCGTTCGTCAGGGTAAGGTCTTTCACTTCGATTACCGGTTTGCCCGGATTGCTTTCAGGATTATCGACTTTAAGCAGGACCGGTTTCCCAACCATGAGCTCGGCGATAAGAGGCTTGTCGGCTTCCTGTCGATCGAGGGTTTTAACTATTTTTCCCCGGCGGATGACAGTGATCCTGTCGGCGATTTCCAGAACCTCGTCCAGCTTGTGGCTGATGAAAACGATGCCTTTCCCCTGTTTTTTCATCTCGCGAAAGGTCTCGAAGAGCTCCTCGACCTCCTGGGGTGTCAGCACGGCAGTCGGCTCGTCGAAAACAAGGACCTCCGCTCCCCGGTAGAGCAGCTTCAGTATCTCCACCCTCTGCTGAAGACCTACGGGGATATCCTCTATCTTGCTGTCCAGTTCGAGGATTAAGCCGTTTTCTTCCATAAGGTGTTGAATTCTTATTGTGGATTCTTCGAACCGCAGAATCCCAGCCTTGTGAGTCTCCACTCCTAATACAATATTCTCAATAACCGTGAAGGGCGGAACCAGCATGAAGTGCTGATGCACCATGCCGATGCCCTGAAGGATGGCGTCTTTCGGATTACGAATGTTTATCTGCCGGTCCTTTATAAAAATACTTCCGGAATCCGGTTTGTAGAGACCGTAGAGTATATTCATAAGGGTGGTTTTTCCCGCTCCGTTTTCTCCTACGAGAGCGTGGATTTCACCGGCTGAAAGATCGAAGGAGACCTTGTCGTTGGCCACTACCCCGGGAAATACTTTAGTAATTTCCTCCATTTTAAGGAGTGACATGAGATTATCCTTGCAGACAACAGCGGAAAAATGAAAGCGGGGTCTCGATGACCCCGCTTTACTTGCATGACACTATTTAAAAGTTTCCAGCGCCCAGTCTCTTACCTTGCTGTCGTGGTCCGGAACGACAATTTTTCCGGTGATAATCATTTCCTTTAATTCTTCTATCTGGTCCAGGAACGGCGCAAGCCTGGCTTCGTTGAACTCGTTTACTGCAATTCCAACGCCATCGTCGGCCAGGGTGAACTCATGATAGCCTCCGGGAACATTTCCTCCCTCTTCAATAAAAACCCTGGATGTCTGAAATACGGAGATGTCCACCCTTTTAAGCATTGATGTAACGATGTATTCGGCAATTTTTCTTTCCTCCGCATTGTCGCTGGTGGCATAGATAAGCCCCTGGTCCGAGTCGACTCCGATGGCCGGTTTGCCGGCGTCCTTGGCGGCCTTGAAGAGACCTGTTCCCGACAGACCCGCCGCGTGGTAGATAATGGCGGCGCCCTGCCTGTACAGGGTGGTGGATATGCTTTCACCGGCTTTTGGATCGGCAAAAGCAGAGGGATCTTTCCCTACATACTGCCCCAGAAGCATGCTCTCGTCCCTCAGGTTGGGATTCACGTACATGGCGCCGGCCAGAAAGCCTGCCTGGAACTTATGAATCAACGGTATGTCCATTCCACCAAGGAAGCCCACCTTTTCGTCTCCAGCCATAAGGCCTGCCACGGCGCCCATAAGGAACGAACCCTCGTGCTCGGCAAACGCAAGACAGGTAATATTGCTGTCAGGACCCAGGTCCGGCAGCCAGCCGTCTATCAATCCAAAATGAATATCCGGGAACTCCGCCGCCACTTTGGCGAGAGAGTCCGTCCATAGAAAACCGACACCGAAAATCAGGTCGTAGCCTTCCTCGGCCAGAGCTCTCATCAGAAGCTCCCTGTCCTGGCCTCCCGCCTTGGGCTCGAGGTATTTCATCTCGATCCGGCTGCCGAACTCTACTCCATCGGGGTCGTCCTTGATATAGCCGCCGAACTCTTCTGCTACCATCACGAGACCGTTGTAGGCGGAATCGTTAAACGACCTGTCGCCCCGGCCGCCTATATCGAAGCAGATACCGATTTTGTACTCGGCTTCTTCCCTTGCTGTCGCTCCTCCTCTCGCAAACCCCAGGGTCGCTGAAAGGAGAAGAATCATGAAAATACAGGTAAATTTTTTCATCTCGCAGTCCTCCAAAATATATTTTTCAAGATTACTTTAAACGGCAATTGAAGGCAGGTCAAGTCCATTGTTGTTTATTCTCTATCTTTATCAGCCATCGGAAATAGCTGGATAGATTCCAGCTTTCCAGTAATCTGCTTGATTTCTTGCTTTCTTCTTGACTAATTGCCACGGATCGGGTAATAAAAATTCTGAATACTTTGAAAAATAATCGCCGGAATGATATTTATGCGTTTATACGATCGACAGAAATCCTTTTTAAAAAAAAGAATCAAAGAGCAATTTCCGGAATCGAGAATCTATCTATTCGGTTCGCGAGCGGATGATACAAAAAAAGGTGGTGATATCGACATCCTTCTCTTGAGTAAAGAAAAATTATCACTAAAAGACAAATGGAGTATCAAGCGGGATTTTTATGGTAAGTTTGGAGAACAAGAAATGGATATTGTTAATTTTTCATTCCAAGATGAATCTAACTTCAAGGAGATTGCCCTCCTGGAAGCAGTAGAATTATGACGAGAAAGGACGTACTATTAAAGAATGAGTTAAAGGAGAATCTCTCGCTTTTAGAAAAAGCAATGGATACATTTGAATACTCCTAC
>CBDUZM010000525.1:0-2781 GCA_965371685.1 uncultured Spirochaetaceae bacterium
TACAGTTCGTTGAGACGCAGATTCCTCCACATCGCATCCATTCTGTCTCGCTCGACATCAATATGTTGTTGTGCTTTTTGATTCAAGTTTTCCTGTTCCTTACGAAAACCGTCGAGACGTTCTTCCAGGTCTGTCACCACATCTGGTCCCAGCCCGGATAGATCGGCGGTAAACTCCGCATCCACCCAACCGAAGCGCTCAAGAATTTTGTTGGTCCCGGCGTCATCTCTTTTCATGGTTATAAGGAGCGTGTAACTCAATTTACCCTCTTCCCGCACCCTCATCTGCACAGACGGCGTTTCCCTTAAAGCAGACACCAGGGCGTCCTCATGAATTATGGGAATAGTGCCGAACTGGATGTTGAGAAAGGAGTAGCGGGACTGGGATCGTATTCCTGTCTCCAGATCGCCGAAGAGCTCAAGCTGCCGGGAAATGTCTTCTATCTTGAGAATATCCTGTTGAATGGTTTTCTGCCGATCCCTGACAGCTTGAAGCGATGCACCAATCTTATCCAGGATTTTTTCACTTTCTTCCAGGTCCAAAGGTTTTAACTGGCTTATCTCCAGAGTTTTACCGTCGGACGGCGTATAGCCGCTTACACTGAGGAGCGATTCGATCCGTTTCCTCGTCTCCCCTATCCTGGCTTCCGCTATCCGGGGAGAAACAGGCGCCACTTTCGAAGCCCATTTCGATCCGAGCTCCCGCATCTCTACGAAATGGAAAACACCCTGCCTGAGAAGCTCTTTTGTTACTTTATCTACGTCACTTTCGAGAACCACGGCCAGCAGGTGTTTCATTCGGGTGGTAAATATCACAGTACGCTCTTTATTCGTTCCTCAGGAATTGAGTAATACTTGGCATTCAAGATTGTCATAACTTTCTTGATCTCGTTCCTCTTGAGCAGAAAATATGCAAGAACGATTCCTACCGTGAAAGGATAACCGGCTAGTGTTCGATTAATCTCATACAGCATTATCTCTTCCAACAGCTTTTCAATCAGAACGAGCCTTGACCCTAAATCAGGCGTTTCAGATGTGAGAAGAGGCTTCATAAGAGCATATCTCTTATTGATAATCGAGGATAACAGCTCAACGGGCGACTCATAGGCCGCCCGTAGCGTTTCAGCATCGATGTCCTGACCTTGTGGAATTATATATTGTACTGTCTCATCCGAGGAGAGATTGAAAGAGTTCTTGAATCGGATCATCCAATTAATGTTCATTAAATCTATTTCCACACCGATAATTTTTTTAGCAATTTCCCTGTCCCTGGACGCCAGCTTTTCCGTCTCGTCGAGGAGCTGCCTGTAGTAGTAATGATCCAGCGCCACCTCGAAGGGAAACAGACTGCTGAGAAGTTTAAACCGAGCCTCCTTATCCTCGAGCATTTGGGCATACGGTGTCGTCCTCAGTGCCTTGATTACACTTTCCAGATCGTCGGCATTGATAATTTCATCCGCATCGAAGCTGTGATATATAACACCGCGGTATAGGTACCCTACACTATCCCGGATGCTGCGATTCCGTACTGATCTGTCAAACCAGAGCCTGAGCGCGTGCTTTAAATTATCTATTTCATAACGGATAGAGAGAGCCCTGACAAAATCTGCCACCTGACCTTCCAATAAACGAACTATCTCAAGGTAAAGATCTATTTCCCGCTTTAACAACTCGAGCTCCCCCATTTTCAAGTCGCCTGTTTTATTATACGTGCTTTCAACCACTGCAAAGTCCGTATCCCGAAGTAAAGCTGCAGCCTCGGTCAGAGAAGACGATCTTGCCATTCGCTGGAAAAAATCTTCCGATAAAATTTTACCGATGCGGGCTCTAAGCTTGGCATTAATATAGCCGTATTTCTTCAGCGCTCCGGGCATTCTTATTATTCCTTCTCGAACTCCGGAGTAATGAGCAGCTTTACAATCTTCTCGATCGCGTCATTTAAATTTTTTTCGCTTCTGCTCAAATATTTCTCATTCTCTTTCCCTAAATGAGTTATTGCTTCTTTATGGTCTTCCTTTGCCTTTTCCCTGGCTTTCGCTGCTCCATCCAATATGCGCTTCTGAGAAGCGGATCGAGTTTGCTGTATCTTTTCGTGAACTTCCCGTTCGACAGTCATACTCTGCTCTCTCTGTCTGTCCCGCGCTTCCTGTATGAGCTTTTCGGCCTTCTTTTCAGCCTGTATTATCTCCTCAATTATCTCTCGCATACCTGCCTTCAGTTTTTATCCGGGATAGATAGAGGGCGGCTTTCAACAAGCCTGCCGACGAGTTCTTTAAAAACTCTATTTTTTCTATAGGTTTCAGATCAAGAATAGTCATTCCAAGGGTGAAGATATCGTCCGGATGCATAAAGCAATTAGGGAGTGGACTTTTCTTTAGAGGAAGTCTCTTCCTCCTGAGATGCTTCCGGCGATTCTTCGGTGGTATCGGACTTTTCCGCGGTATCAGACTCTTCCAAGGCGTCGGGTTCTTCGCTTGTCGAACCGGTTTCGTCTTCTGCAGATTCCGGCTTGCTTTGATCGACCTGCTCCGCCCTGATGTACCAGCTGCTGCTTCCTTCCTCTTCCAACATCTTAGCTTTTGCTTTCGCTTCGATATCCTCGCTGGTATCGACCCGGTTCAGCCATGCGACCCCAAAGGCGGAAAGAAGAAATATAGCTGCCACAATTGAAGTAAATTTGGTAAGCACATTTCCCGTCCTGGGACCAAAAGCCGATCCACTGCCGCCCCCGAACAATCCGCCGACTCCTTCTCCCTGGTCATCCTGCAGCAGAATAATCACA
>CBDUZM010000526.1:0-2750 GCA_965371685.1 uncultured Spirochaetaceae bacterium
GCTATGGATGGAATAGAAAATCAAGACCGCCGGTTCTAATATGCCCCCTGCCAGAGCTTTTTAAGAAATCCGCAAGTGTATTGCGGATTTTTATGTAAATTCCGCAGCATAGATGCTGATTAGCGAGAAAAAACGTGATTCAGGTAAATTCAGCCCTCTCCCTTATCGTAAGGGATCCCGTCCGCAGCCGGGGGTTTGGCTTTGCCGGCAAGGCCGGCCAGCACGATCACTGCCAGGACATAGGGAAGCATCTGGACGAACTGGCTCGGTATGGGAATTTTCGTCTCGAACATGATCCTGAAAATATCGGCGTAACCGAAGAGAAGTGACGCCAGGACCGCGCCTACAGGATGCCATCGTCCGAAAATCATAGCGGCCAGCGCGATAAAACCTCGACCTCCGGTCATGCCGCTTATCCATTGGGAGGGATAGAGGGTGGTAGCTGAGAGGCCGCACATCGCGCCGGATATAATGACTCCGGTATACCGCATTAAATAGACGTTGATTCCGAGGGTGTCGGCCGCTTCAGGATTTTCTCCCACCGTTCTCAGCCGCAGCCCGAAGACCGTCTTATAGAGCACAAACCAGGCAAGGGCTGTTATGGGGATCAGCATGAAGGCGAAGGAATTGATACCGAGCAGCGTGGGAAAGACAAAGGCATTTACGGTGGATTGAGTCTCCTGGCCGTAAATTTTTTGAGAGAGGAAACGCGCTAGACCGAAAGCGAGAATATTGATGGCCACACCCGATACTATCTGGTCGACCTTGTATGTTATTGTCGCCACAGCATGTATGAGTGCCATCAGCATACCCGCCATAATCGCTACAAGAAGTCCTACAGCGATGCTCTGAAAAGTCACGGCGCCCCACACGATGAAAAAAGTGGTAATGATCATGATCCCTTCCAGGGCGATATTGATCACACCGCACTTTTCCGAGAATACTGCTCCAAGGGCGGCGAACGCGATGGGAGCGGACATTTCCAATCCTCTCAGGGAAAAATCAGCAAGAAGCGACCAATCCATCTCAGGCTGCCTCCTTTTTTCTTAAAGCCCGGACGTAGCGGGTTACCACCTCGTTGGTTACAACGATGATTAGGATCATCAGGCCTGTAATCACATTGATGACCGAGTTGGGAACCGCTGTAAAGAGCTGCAGCCCGTAGCCGGCCTGCTTGAGAAAGGCGAACAGAAGTGCGGCGAAGACCACTCCCATCGGGGAATTCCTGCCGATCAGGGCTATCGCAATGCCGTCGAACCCGAGGCCGGAGGCAATAGCGTACGTGTAGTTCCCTCGGATGGCAAATATCTCCTGCAGCCCGATTAAACCGGCCAGGGCGCCGCTCGCAAGAAAGGCGCCGAGTTGTATTTTCTTTACCCGAATTCCCGCGTAACGAGAAACTTCGATAGCTGTACCCACAGACCTTACCTCGAAACCGATCCTCAGCTTTGAAAGAACGAACCACACGAGAATGCCCATGATGATTGCGACGATCAGGCTGTAATCCAGGTATACATAGTCGGGAACGTTGAAACCGACTCCCCGGAATAAATGGTTCAGTTTTCCGAACAGGGCGGTGGGAAGGATCTTCGCTGTCTGGGGCTCGAGGTTTCCCCCGATCTCAATTCCTGAAAAGGGTCCGTTGACGAGATAGTTGACCAGCGCCAGGACGATGTTGTTGAACATGATGGTGGTGATGACCTCGTGAACGCCGCGGGTCACTTTCAACAGGGCTGGAATGAGCGCCCACAGGGCGCCTCCGGCCATACTGCATAAAACCACGAAGGGAAGGTGAAGAAAGGCAGGCAGGGGCACATAGATACCGGCGAGTGTTCCTATAAGTCCTCCGAAGAAATACTGACCTTCCACTCCGATGTTGAAGACTCCTGCCCTGAAGGCAAAGGCTACTGCCAGGCCGGCAAGGAAGAGCGGTATGGCGAGAGAAATAACGGTGAATCGTTTCGGC
Organism: uncultured Spirochaetaceae bacterium; assembly: GCA_965371685.1. GTDB lineage: Bacteria > Spirochaetota > Spirochaetia > SZUA-6 > CAZLRN01 > CBDUZM01. The sequence continues at coordinate 1,967 of CBDUZM010000526.1, forward strand.
CCGGTGCTCAACGCCATTTTATAAATAGCGGCAAGAGCTTTTCCCGGGCTCTCTCCCACGAGGATGACGATGATGAGGAGAATCACTACGGACATGAAGAAACCTGCCAATGGCGAGAAAGTCTCCAGTGCCCAGTATTTATCTACTTTCCACCAGCTCTTCCTCATGCTTTTCTCCCATCATGTAGAATCCAACTTCTTCCTTGCTCGCGTCGGATCGTTTAAACTCCTTAATAATACCACCCTTATACATGACACCGATTCTGTCCGCCAGGGAAAGTATTTCGTCCAGATCGGCAGAGACCAGGAGCACCGCCTTGCCGTCGGTTTTTGCCTTTACCAGCTGCCTGTAGATAAACTCGGTAGCTCCTATGTCCACTCCCCTGGTAGGCTGGTTTGCCAGAAGGAGATTGGGGTCCGCACTCAATTCCCGGGCTACGATTACTTTTTGCTGGTTTCCCCCGGAGAGAGTGTTGGCGGGCACGGTTTCTGAAGGAGTGCGTATGTCGTATTCCTCTATTACTTTCCGTGCGAAGCTCCGGATGGAGGAAGATTTGATAATCTGGAAAGCTCCGACAAAGGGAGGCTTGTGGTGCCTTCCCAACACCATGTTGACGCAGAGAGGGAAGGGCAGGAGCAGGCCGAACCTGTGCCGGTCCGCCGGAATATGGCTTATTCCGCCCTCTCTCCTCTTTCTTATATCCCAGCTGTTGATTTCCTCCCCGTAGAAGAGTATATCACCCGAATCTGGAGATGTTCGCTCAAAAAGCGCCTTTACCAGCTCG
>CBDUZM010000527.1:0-2750 GCA_965371685.1 uncultured Spirochaetaceae bacterium
GTCCGGAATTCTTTGTAATAGACCAATCCTCGTTGAAAGAGGAACTTATCGGAAGACAAGTAAACGTAATTACTGTAATATATATGCAGGATGAAAGAACGCACACTCGGAAAAACGGATCTAAAAGTAGGAGAACTCGGACTGGGCACGGAATACCTGAATGGTCAGGATAGGGACACCGTGGTTTCGGTAATTCTCAAAGCCATTGACCAGGGAATCAACTACTTCGACCTTATATTCTCCTTTCCGCAGTATCGAGACAACCTCGGCGCGGCATTCAAAGGATGCCGGGATAAAATTATCCTGGCCGGCCACATCGGGTGTGCAGAGACAAACGGCCAGTACCGGAATACTCGCGATGTTGAAGAATGCCGTACGCTCTTCTTCGATCTTCTCAGGAGGCTGGATACCGATTATGTCGATGTCCTTTTTCTACAGCTCGTTGACAAGGAAGATGACTACAAAAAAGTTATGGGACGAGGAGGTCTGTTCGAGCTTGCCCGTGAAATGCAGAGCCGGAAGATGGCTCGCTATATAGGGATGAGCAGTCACGAGGCGCCGGTAGCACGAAAAGCCGTTGAAAGCGGGAAAATCGATGTTTTAATGTACCCTATCAACCTGGCCTGGGACAGCCGGCCCGGACGAAAAGAGCTTTTCCGGCTCTGCGCGCAAAAATCTGTAGGCCTGGTAGCCATGAAACCTTACGCCGGAGGCGAGCTGCTGTCTGAAAAATACGGAAACTCCCTGTCACCGGTACACTGCATCAACTACGCCCTCTCCCAGGTCGGTGTCTGTACGGCTGTGCCGGGTGTCAAGAACCTCGCGGAGCTTGAATCGGCCTTGAGGTACCTGACGTCAAAGGATGAAGAGAAGGATTATTCCGGGCTTATTTCCGGGTTTCAGCGGGATATTGAAGGTACATGCGTCTACTGCAACCATTGCCTGCCCTGTCCGGCGGGAATAGATATCGGCCTGACTATCCGATTATTGGTGAGCGTCGGGGACGGCGATGCAGGGATATTCAGGAATCAGTATGAGATGCTGCCCGTTCCGGCATCCGAATGCGTGGAATGCGGGGAGTGTTCGGAGCGCTGCCCCTTTCGGGTGGACGTTATCGCGAAGATGCAGCAGGCCGTGAAAATCTTCGAATAAATTTGAATCATTCCGGCGTGCGGGCATCAGGGCGTACGAAATTTTACGGTGTCTCTTCGCGTAACACTCGCCCTATCTTACGAAGCTCACTCTGTTCCTCGGGATGGATGTCCCCAAAAGGCCGGGAACCGACGTTCAACAGAAAAACGGCATTCCTGGTCCTGACCTGGCGGAATATACGCACTATCTCGTCGGCGCTCTTAACCGCATGACGCCAGGGTTGATACGACCATCCAATGTTCAGGTTCCACCAGCATGCTGTGGGTTTCTTACCGACTTTTGTAGTGTTGAAATTCGCTCTTTTGTTTTCTCCGGGAAGATCGAGTTCCCATACCTGGTAATCCTCTCCGGGCAGCGGCGGAATGTGTGAATTGTTGGATACAACCGCATTAGGCTGCAGCTTATGGATCATGTTATACGTTCCTGCAAGGTCCCAGGCGCCGCGGGGCTCAAAATAATCGATTTCATCCTCATCCTCGAATACAACCCGCGGCCAGCACCCGTCGAAAATAATGCCGGAAATATCACCGAAGTTGGAGCAGAGCTCCCGCACCTGCCCCTGGTAATATGCCACATACGCATCCCAGTCGGTGCGGTAAGAAGGATGTGTCCAATCGACAAGGGAATAGTAGAAGTGGAGCCCGAGTCCCCTGTCCCGGAGCGCACCGGCGAGTTCAGCCAGTACATCGCGCTTAAAAGGGGTATTTGTAACATTTAAATTGGTCAGGGCGGTATCCCAGAGACAGAAACCGTCATGGTGTTTCGCCGTTATCACTAAAAATTTTTGCCCCGATTCGATCATGAGGTCCGCCCATTCCTCCGCGTTAAAGCGGTAAGGATTGAAGCGCACGGTCAGCTTGAGATAGTTGTCGAGGCGTATTCTATCCCGGAAATATATCCACTCGTCACCCTGCAGCAGGGAGTAAAGCCCCCAATGAATGGAGAGTCCGTATCCGGCATTCTTGAAAGCCCTGGCGCCGGCGGCGGACACCTGGAGTTTCGAAGCACTCATGTCTTCGACTTCATAATCCTTCTTGGAATACATTCGGCGCCTCCTGAAATTATAAATACCGTATCGTAGCGGTTCTGTGATTCACATTATAGCATTTTTAACTCCAATCGAAAAGCTTATTACGGCGGGATTTCTGCGGGTTGCCAGGCCGCTGATTAACGCAGAGAGCCATTTAGGACCATATTGACCCACCACAAGCCTCATTTTGACTCACTGTATCATATTGACACAATAACAAAAATCTTGTATACGGAACCATTTTTGTCATTTTGCTTAATTATTTATATGATAAGGAATTAACTGTACAGAGTTGTTTGGCACAGTTTATGCATTAATATAAGTGTGCGATAAACCAGATTACCTATAGGAGGTGTAAGATGAGAAACCTGGTTAAATACAGACCCTACACTTTAAGCCTTTTTGATGACATGGATCGGATTTTTCATTCTTTCTTAGATGAGGATACCGGTCTGAATACCAATCTTCCGCGTGTGGATGTCAGAGATGAAGAGAACAGCTATGTGCTCGAAGCTGAGCTTCCTGGAACAACGGAAAAAGACATCGATGTGAAGGTGGAGAATGATTT
>CBDUZM010000528.1:0-2745 GCA_965371685.1 uncultured Spirochaetaceae bacterium
GACGACAAACAGTAAACTGAGCGCAAGCCTGGAAGATTATCTGGAGGCTATCTACGGCATTGAACAGAAGAAACATGCTGCGCGAGCAAAGGATATTGCCCTTAAATTGGGAGTGAACAGCTCTTCGGTCACCGGCGCTCTTCATTCTCTCCGGGACAAGAAACTCATCAACTACGCTCCCTACGACATAATAACATTGACTCCAAAAGGTAAAAAAATCGCGAAAAATGTTTTCAACAGGCACACGGTGCTGCGGGATTTTTTCATTTCAGTACTGGGGGTCGATTTTGAAAGCGCAGAAAAAAGTGCCTGCAAGATGGAGCACTCTGTCTCGAAGGTTATTCTGGAACGACTGACGAATTTCGTCGAGTTTATAAAAAAATGTCCCCGAACAAACATAGGCTGGACTGAGGATCTGGGATACTTTTGCGATAACGCCGATACATTGGAAGACTGCGAGCGCTGCATCTCAAGATGTCTTGATGAAATAATGGATAAGAAAAGAGAGCAAAAGAGGGTAAATGAATAAGCTGCTTAACGAACTTGGACCGGGCGAAGAAGGCAAAATCGTCGCTCTTAATGGCGGAAGGGGTCTGCAACACCGCCTGAGGGCTTTGGGATTAGCCGAAGGACAGGTAATCCGCAAACTTTCCGCTCTGGCGTGGGGCGGTCCTGTCATTGTTCTTGTTAACCGTGCTCAAATCGCCGTTGGACATGGCATGGCCCGCCGGATACTGGTGAACACCAACAGGAGCGGAAAAAATACAAGCTAAATCGGATGCAAGGAAACACCTGTACAGCGACATCCTTCTCGTGGGGCAGCCCAACGTGGGTAAAAGCGTTCTCTTCTCCCGTATGACCGGAATCCGCACCATCGCTTCCAACTACCCGGGCACAACAGTCGGGTATGCTTCCGGAAAAATGCGTTTTGCCGATACCGATTATCAAGTGGTGGACGCGCCGGGAACTTACTCCATTGAACCTCTCGATGACGCTTCCCGGGTGACCATCGATCTGATGGACGATGCCGAACGGATAATAAATGTGGTTGACTCGACCCACCTCGAGCGCCATCTTACACTCACTTTTGAGATTTTAGCGCAAAAAAAGCCCACGGTAATCGCCTTGAACATGAGCGATGAAGCCCACCACAGGGGCATAAAGATCGATTCAGACAAGCTGGCCGCTAAGCTGGGAGTGCCTGTAATCCCCATTACAGCCCGGACCGGAGAAGGGGTAAAGAAGCTGATAGCCGCCCTATTGACTTTGCCCGTGTCTCCCGAGGAGGGAAAAAACGAATCCGGACATCCCGGCCATCACCCTCATATTCCGCATTATTCATCCCGGACATCCTCTACAGAACATACCCACATAGACCGGCACAAAATCTGGCAAAAGATAGGAGATATAGTCGAGGAAGTACAAACCCTTTCTCATCACCACCACAGCTTCAGAGAACGGTTGGAAGATATAAGCGTGCATCCCTTATGGGGCAGTTTCTTTGCCGTGTTCGTTCTCGCTCTTTCCTTTTCCTTAATCCGATTGCTCGGGGAGTTTTTCATAGGAGGAGGAATAGGTATAATCGGAGAGCCGTGGGTGGAAATTCCCTTCGGCACCGAGCTTTTCTTCGAGCAGCTCATCAAGCCCCTTCTAATGAAGCTCTCCGCTCTGCTTGACACCGGCGGTTTTCTTCACAGACTGCTAATAGGCACCCTTATCGAGGGTGAGATAGACTTCGGCCAGTCTTTCGGCATACTCACCTCGGGACTGTTTATCCCTCTGGGCGCCGTACTTCCCTACCTCATCAGCTTTTACCTGGTGCTTTCACTTCTTGAAGACAGCGGCTACCTCCCCCGCCTTGCCGTGTTCCTGGACAATATCATGCACCGCCTCGGTCTGCACGGATACGCAATCATTCCGACTCTTCTCGGATTGGGCTGCAACGTGCCTGGAATTATGGCAACCCGTATACTTGAAACGAAGCATCAGCGTTTTATAACATCAACCCTGATCTCAATTGCCGTACCCTGCGCAGCCCTGCAGGCGATGATTATCGGGTTGGTGGGCGGCCGCGGAATCTGGCCTCTCGCCGTAATATACGGAACCCTGTTCGTTGTCTGGCTCCTGATAGGCGTCATCCTGCGCTTCACCTCGAAGGGATTCCGGCCGGAGCTTCTAATAGAGATCCCCCCGTATCGGATTCCTTCCTTTAGAGCGCTCTCTACCAAGATGTGGATGCGTATTGCCGCCTTCCTCAAAGAAGCCCTGCCGATCATTATCGGTGCGATCGTGGCCGTCAACATCCTCTACCAGTTCAACATATTCGAGCGTATCGCCGGTATTTTCGAGCCGGTGATCACCAGGCTGTGGGGTATGCCGAAAGAATCGATCGTTCCGCTGCTCGTGGGAATTATACGTAAAGATGTGGCTATCGGTATGTTCATTCCTCTCGAGCTCACGATCAAACAGTTGATCGTCGGAAGTGTGGTACTCTCAATGTTCTTTCCCTGCATTGCCACCTTCGTGGTGTTGTTTCGCGAGCTCGGTCTCAAGGACGGACTCAAATCAATGGGAGTCATGCTCCTTTTTGTCTTTCTGACGGGAACAGTGTTAAACTTTATCCTATGACATTAGTGGCTTTCGAAACTACATGATTCCTGCCTTGCTTAATTTTTTCATAGTTCCCGAAAACATCCATGAAATTTTTCTTGATAAACTCCTTGAGCCCTGAGATTGTTACCACCA
>CBDUZM010000529.1:0-2741 GCA_965371685.1 uncultured Spirochaetaceae bacterium
GCTGTAGGACAGCTATAGATGAGCGCCTGCCATGCCGGCGAACGACCCTCCTATCATAGTGCAGAGATACCGAACTACGGATATATTGATTCCCCGTGTTTCCGCAGCCGCCGGATTTTCTCCCACCGAACGGATCTCGATTCCCCATCGAGTGTGGAAAAGTATGAACCACAGCAGGATTCCGAGGATGATTGCGAGGTAGAAGAAAGCGTCATGGCTGAAAAGCACCTTGCCCAGGACCGGTATATCCTGAAGCAGCGGGATGGGAAGCCGTACCATTTTCGAAGATAGGGGTCTTCCTATGTACGGTTTTCCTACAAGGCCGCTGATACCGAGACCCAGCATCGTTAAAGCGAGACCGGACACCACCTGATTGGCTTTAAGGCTTACAGAGACAAAGGCGTGGATTCCTGCAAGCGCGCTGCCGGCGAAGATCGCGGCTGTAAGGCCCAGGGAGATCTGAATGGCGTCTCCTCCCACCAGGATTCCTGCAAAGAAAAAACCTGACAGAATAACGGCCAGCGGATTCGCCTTGGCGAGCCACGCCACGATGAGATTCGGAACGCTGCCGAACCGGATCCTCTCCTCGGGCACATGGGCAACGCCGGTATCGCTGATGGCTCGAGCAGAAACGTTGGTAATATCTTTACCGCTCAGAATCACTCTGCCTTTCTCGGAATTTCGAAGACCGGTAATGGCTTCGATGAGTTCACGCTGCCCATTGCCGGCGATACCGGCTATTCCCAGGATTTCATTCGCAAATATCTGAAAGGAAACGGAGTCCACGGCTGTTTCCCGCCGATCGCCGAGAACCGTCAGATTCTGCACATCAAGAATCAGCTCACCACGGGTCAGGGCTTTCCGCTCCGTATCAAATAGGATATCTCTGCCCACCATCATACGGGCAAGTTCTCTCTTGCTCACCTTATTGGTCCTCGCCGAACCGACGATCTCGCCTTTGCGGAGGACAGCCACACGATGACAAAGTGCGAGCACTTCCTCCAATTTATGGCTGATAAAGATCACCGACCGGCCACTGCCGCTCATCTGCCTGAGTATGGTGAACAACTCTTCCGTTTCCTGCGATGTCAGGACTGAGGTAGGTTCATCCAGAATCAGCAGATCTGCGCCTCGTAAGAGCGTCTTTGCGATTTCCACCCGCTGCTGTTCTCCTGCAGAGAGACGCCAGATCCGTTCATCGGGATCCAGGCGTAAACCGTATCGCTCTGAGAATTCGTTAATTCGATCATGCACGATACGCAGGGGAAAGAAAAAAGGTGCTTCCTCATATCCCAGCGCCACATTCTCCGCCACGGTATGGTTCTGCACCAGCATGAAGTGTTGGTGCACCATTCCGATACCCCGATGAATGGCATCTCTGGGGGAATGGAGATCTACTTTTTCGCCATTGATCTGTATTTCTCCTGTATCGGGCTGGTAGAGTCCGTACAGAATGATAACAGAGGGTAGGAATATGTTGGGGCACAGCAATACTGTGCCCATATAGGTCTATGAGTTGCTGCCGCGGTATATCACCCACGACGTTGTCTACGTAGTAGTCGATTGAGAGAAGCTGTGCCTTGGTTCCCATTTCGCCTTCTTTCAGACGCAGCTCTCCTTTGTTGTCGTTTAAGGGACCGACAAATGGATCGAACTCCTCCCGGGATTTCTGGACCTGTTTGTACCGCTTCATCACCAGGTCATATACGCTGATCTTCCCAAAATCCGGGCTGTCCAAAGTGATCTCCTTCAGCTCTTTGACAAACTTCTTGTTAATGGCCTCGTCGAAATTGCCTCCCAAAATAGCGGCATTGTCGGCGGCAAGCCACCAGAGGTCTTCATTCGTCCAGGTATCATCCAGAAGGTCTTTGAGAATTTTCTCGTACATGATACCCCAGTCCACAAGCTGTCCGGATACAACCGAATCCACGCCGAATTCCTGCATGGGGCTGTAATGTCCAAAGGTATAGATCTGATTGTCTCTTTCCGTGTGCTCCTGACCAACCTCAACCACCGTAGGTGTATCTTCCGTGAATGCCAGAGCGTCGCAGCCTTCGGCGATTAAAGCTTCGGCAGCTTCTCTTGCCTCGGTGGGACCGACCCAGGCGAAGATCCACTTCACATATACCCGGGCTTTCGGATTGGCTTCCTTCACGCCGAGAGCATAGGCATTGATGTGGCGAACTACCTCCGGAATGGGGAAAGCCCCTACGTAGCCAACTTTATTGGACTTGGTCAAGGCGCCGGCCCTAAGTCCGTTCAGGTAGTACATCTGATAGAGCTCTGCAAAGTAGGTGCCCACGTTTTCGGACTGCTTGAATCCGGAGCAGTGCATGAAATGCTGATCCGGATACTTTGCTCCTGCGTCAACCGTGTCGTCCATATAACCGAAGCTGGTGGTAAAAACCACGTCACACTTCTCTTCCAGAACGAGTCTATCGATAATCCGCGACGAATCAGCTTCCGGCACCGATTCCACATAAATCGTTTCCAGCCAGGCGTGATTTTTTCAGGGAACAATTAACAGAGCTGAATAGTCATGCCCCACTATTGGCTAAATTAATGGATTTTAGCGGAGATTACCGGGTTGATAGGGATGAGGCTGCTTTTGTAACAGAATATTTCTTTTTTAATGAAAGGCTGAAAAATTCTCACAAGGTTGAATTCCAATTTTGTGAAAGGATAGATCGCAATAATGACGGTTTCGTCGATGAGCATGAAATTATGGAAACAGTTAGTAA
>CBDUZM010000530.1:0-2734 GCA_965371685.1 uncultured Spirochaetaceae bacterium
ACCGCTGACTGCAACGGCCTTTCGATCCAGGTTTTCTTTCTCCAACCGGTCAATTTCCGTAAGTCTGATGCCGTCTATATATTCCATAGTAAGAACCCTCCTGGTCGTAAGGTCCCAGTACACCATGGGTATATATACCGTCCGGTCATCTTGAAAGCTGCTCCGAAACAGGTCCATTGTGCGGCCTTCATGGTCGAAATCCAATTCAAGCTCAAGAGTTCGGTTGAATTGGCTGATTATCTCTGATAATTTGTAAACGCGTAACGACGGCAGGTATTTCTCCGCCAGCCCCGCCAGGTCTTGCAGAATCGCCAGATCAGTATCAATAATATGCTTTATACCGGGGCGTTGAATTTTTACAGCTACAGTTCTACCGGTAAAAGTAACGGCTCGATGAACCTGGGCAATGGAAGCTGACGCGAAAGACTCATGATCGAAACTCTCGAAAACCTTGTCTAACGAAACTTGCAGCTCTTCCTCTATAATCTTCACCGCTTCGTCGCCAGGAAAGGGAGCTACGGCATGCTGGAGCTTTCGAAGCTCATCGGTCAGGTCGTCCGGGAAGAGGTCCGATCTAAGGCTTATCAACTGCCCCAGCTTGACGAAGGTCGGTCCGAGATCTTCAAAGAGCAGGCGAACCCGTTCGGGAAAAGCCTTCTTGGCGACACGTGCCCGCTGTCTTCCGGATGGCCGCGATAACAGCCTGGCGGGAAATCTTAGTCTTCCCACTACATCCTGGAAGCCGTAAGTCACCAGCTTTGTTATGATCTGCCGGTACCGGGTCAGCTTTCGCAGCCGGGTTTTTAGTTGATGCTGAAAAATCATTATCTCAAAAAGATCGGCTTAGCCGAGGCTAGCTTTCCCGCTCTACAGTTACGGTACACTCGGTAAGAAGAGCAGCCATCGCGCCTACTGCTGCCAGGATGGGAGCGAGTAAAGCTCCCATTATGCCCATTGAGAGCGGAAAAGATGCCAGCACCCTGCCGTCTTCGTTTTTTACGGTAATTTTACGCACATTACCCTCTTTTACCAGATCTTTGACAGTCTTAACCAGATCTTCAGCCATCAAAGAAATATCTTCCACAGCGCTTTTCGCTTTTCCGGATTTATTGTCATCCACCTGCACCACCTCCCCAAGAATGTTGTCTATATTCTACCTTGAGCGAGTTTTCCTATCAACCCTCTATTTTTAGGGGAATCCCTGAAATCGATCTTCTAAATACCTGATTTTGGCACGATGCTTCTTGCAATTTAAACTACATTTGGTAGAATTGTAAGCAGCAGAGATGTCAGTCGATTTGGGAGCTGAGAGAAGGTTCTATCCGTGGAGTGGTAAGAATGATAAGCAGTAAAGATATATTGCTATTAATCGACAAATACGGGAAAGGCAAGACGAAATGTGTGAAGTTCTCGCGCTTATTTCTAAAAATCTTGATGCAAAATCCAGTCAAGACAGGTAATCGAAAAAATCTTACAGCATACCTCCTTTCTATGGAAGACCGTAATTTGATAGAGATTTTTAGATCAGGTAAAAGAAAGCTAATAGCCGTTTCATTGACTGCAGCGGGAGAACGGCAGATAGATCAGATTAAATCCGAATAATGGGCAATGCGGGATTCTAACCTATAAACTCGGATTTTCCCGTTAAGTTGATTTACGTTCTTTAATCCATTTTTGAAATGATTCCTGACTCTCATTAGAAGGTATACCTTCTAACAACCCGGCAATACCGAGATCTTCATCTAAATCCGGCCAATGTATTCCTTCACCTCTGCCTATGAAACGCCAATTATTACGTTCATGAGGCGATCCGTACAACAGCCTGGGAAACCAACTTAATGGGACTGATATCGTCCTACCATCATCTATATCTACTGTTAAAGTATCCTTTGAAACTTTTACATTCTCCGCTACTGCAGTTTCATTTTTCGTGATGAAAGTACTCATTCCAGCTCCTTAACAATAGTTTCTGATTTTCCTCTATGATTTTCAATATACTGTTGATATCCGTTCTGGAGAATCCATGACTTTCCTGAATTCGAATGGGATCAAGCCAGATCTTCGCCGTATTACTATCCCGTTTCAACATGGATATGCAGTGGTTCCGGCCTATCGCTCGAATAAAAGAAAAATCTAAATCCTTCAATTCTTAAAACTGTCGGCATTTGACAAACTACCTTACCATAAATATATCAATGATTGAACTTTCCTTCAATGCTGCCGTATCATTTTGTTGGTATTGGGTGTTATATTTCTTTACCTATCGTTCAAAAACTAAACGCTTCTCCGGCTCAATCCAAGTTTAACCTTTACGCCTTGACATAGATATCTCTTCCTTTCCGCCAATATCCCACCCCAAAAATCCGAATTCTGTTCTTTTGGTAGGTGAATCATACTGTCATGATGCGATTTCTAACTTTGCCGAAATAGAAATAGCATCTTTCGGTTTTGCTATGACTTACATCTTCTGCGATTGCACATTACGTTTTTTATATTGTTAAATGATATATCAAACTTTTAACCAAAAGAGGTCAGGGATTCCCTGAAATCGACTTCCGACAAAGCTGATAGACAACACAGAAAACATAGGTTACAATGTTGTAAAATCATTCCATTTAGAAAGAAACAATGAACAGTTGGTGGTATTTTGCTTATGCATGTTTATATTTTGTTCCAGCATTAGCAATGTTAATCCTATATGCATCCAATCCTCAGCGTGAAGTAATTAGAACAG
>CBDUZM010000531.1:0-2733 GCA_965371685.1 uncultured Spirochaetaceae bacterium
TATTACCGGCACAAAAGGCATGTTTAATATGGACCTTACAAACAACCAGGCTGTGGAGCGTTATTTGGAATCCTCAGGCGACCATCCGGATTTTTTAGTGAAAACACGAGTCCAGGAGAAGCCCGTAGGATTTGCCTACGAGAGTATACGTTCTTTTATTGATGCCCTTGCCCATGACAGACCGGTCCTTTCAAGCCTGGAAGACGGTATAAAGGTGTTGCAGGTCATATTCGCGCTCTTTGAATCGGCCGAATCAGGCCGGCCTGTGGACGTAAACTATAAGGTGTAATGGAGAAAGGTATGACCCAATCGCTGCTTAAAGAATTCAAATCCCCCGGAAGCCGGTACAGGGGTAAACCTTTCTGGGCCTGGAACGGAAAGTTGGACCCGGAAGAGCTACGCCGGCAGATTCGTATAATGAAGCGGATGGGGCTGGGCGGCTTCTTCATGCATTCCCGGGTAGGACTGGACACACCCTACCTTTCAGAGGAATGGCATGACTGCATCGGTGCCTGTGTAGAGGAAGCGGAAAAGCTCGACATGGAAGCGTGGCTCTACGACGAGGACCGCTGGCCGTCCGGAGCTGCCGGCGGTTTAGTGACAAAAAACCCCGAGTATCGCATGCGTTCCCTCGAGCTTCGGGAAACGAGCGAGGTCAAGGGATTTCAATGGGATTCGTCCGTTCTTGCCGTCTTTACCGCCCGGAGAGACAAATCCGGTGTTTCCAATGTCCGTCGAATCGGCAAAGGAATTGATCCTCCCCTTCTCAAGAACGGCGAAAGGCTTCTCGTTTTCAGGATCAAGCTGGATGAATGCGACAGCTGGTACAACGGCTACACTTACCTGGACGTTCTCAACCACGAAGCGGTGAAGCAGTTCATCGAGGTGACCCACGAATCCTACAGGAATAATTTCGGCGGTTATTTCGGCGGACGAATACCGGGCATATTCACCGACGAACCCAATTACGGGCCCACTCTGTCCGGAAACAGGCTTTCGGGTGTTCCCTGGACGAACAGGCTGCCGTCGGTTTTCAAGAAACGATACGGCTACGATATCCGGAATCATCTTGTCGAATTATTCTACGATGTGGACGGTGAACCTTTCACCCGGGCCCGATACCACTACCATGACTGTATTACACACCTGTTCGTCGATTCTTTTGCCAGGCAGATCGGGGAGTGGTGCGATGCAAACCGGCTCGACCATACCGGACATGCGCTGTCCGAAGAGAACCTGCACAAACAGACTTCGGTAACAGGAAGCGGAATGCGTTTCTATGAATATATGCAGGTCCCCGGAATGGACAGCCTTACCGAACACATGAGGGAATACGATACAGCCAAGCAGGTTAGCTCTGCAGCGCGCCAGTTCGGACGAAAGTGGCGGCTGACTGAAATCTACGGCTGCACCGGGTGGGATTTTCCCTTCCGCGGGCACAAAGCCGTGGGCGACTGGCAGGCGGCCCTCGGAATAAATCTAAGATGCCAGCACCTCTCCTGGTATACCATGGAAGGGGAAGCCAAACGGGATTATCCGGCTGCCATATTTTACCAGTCACCCTGGTGGGAGCTCTATCCCAAGGTGGAAGATTATTTTGCCCGTATTCACACAGTCATGACGAGAGGAGAAGAGGTTCGGGACCTGCTGGTCATCCACCCTATTGAAAGCATGTGGATGATGTGTAAAAAGGGATGGCTCGAGGACGAACCTTTGAAAACGAGAGTTGTTAAGTACTCCGATATGCTTATCGATCTAAGAGATACCATACTCGCCGTCAACATCGACTTCGACTACGGCGACGAAGAGATCCTGGCAAGGCACGGGAAAATTGCCGGGAAGAAGGGGAAGGCTTGTCTCTGCGTGGGCAAAGCAAAATACAAGGCTGTCGTCGTACCCCCTCTGAAAACCATACGGCCTACAACCTTAAGCCTTCTCGAGAGATTTCTCAAAGCGGGAGGCGCCGTAGTCTTTGCAGGCGATGTGCCGACCTACGTTGACGCGCTGCCCTCCGACGGCGCGACAATCCTTGCAGACCGCTGTATCCGCGCTCCTGCAAAGGGCAGGGGCCTGAGCAGAGCAGTAGAGTCCTACTGCCGGAGGGTAAGCATAGTCGACGAAAAGGAACGTGAGATCAAGCCCACACTCCACCTCCTCCGCGAAGACAGGGAAGCCTTTTACCTCTTCATCTGCAACACAGGCCACGATTTTTCCCGAAGACCGGTTTCAGGGAGTGCAGGCGGCGGAAAACCGGGGGCCGGTGAAATACTGAAGGATATTCCGGTCAGGAGGCGGAACAAGGGTTTCCCCTCTGTTCGCATACGCGGTTTCAAGGAGTGTAAAGGTACGCCTTTGGAGCTCGATCCTGATTCTGGCGCCGCGTTCAAGGCGGATGCAGGATACACAGCAAACGGATGGGAGATCTCCACCAGCCTGCCTCCCGTTGGGAGCCGCCTCTTTGTAATACCGAAGAACCTTCGCGCTGCCGGCGGGAAGCCTCAGATCAAGCTGCAGCCGCGAAAAATCACCGAGGTGACCGCTGTTAGAAACCTGGGCGGAAAGTCATGGGATTTCGTTCTCTCAGAGGACAACAACATGGTGCTCGACCGATGCCGGTACAGGATCGGCGCCGGAAGATGGAAAAGGCCGGAAGAAGTTCTCAGGGTTGACAGAGCGGTCCGCGGCGCCCTCGGCATCGCCCCAAGAGGAGGTCGCATGGTTCAGCCATGGGCT
>CBDUZM010000532.1:0-2730 GCA_965371685.1 uncultured Spirochaetaceae bacterium
GGATGACTACTATTGGATGGGATTCAGAATACGGAGGGCTCTTTCAGTTTATCCATAAAGACGGGGGAAAGCCCAGGGGAAAAGTATCTGCAGAGAATAAAGATGACCATATGATCCATGAGCTTCAGGAGAACTGGTACAACAAACTCTGGTGGGTGCACTCTGAAGCGTTGTACGCCCTTATCCTTGCATATGAGCACTCCAGCGATGAGTGGTTCATGAAAACGTATTGGAAGTTCCATGAATACGTGTTTAACACATTTCCAAATCCTGATAAGAAAATAGGTGAGTGGATACAGATACGCGATCGTAGAGGAAATCCTGAAGAGAAAGTCATAGCCCTACCTGTAAAGGACCCGTATCATATTACACGTGCCTTCATGCATATAATCAAGTCTCTGGAAAGATTGACCGGGAGATAGCAGGCAGTGAAAACAGATAAAAAAGATCTGGCTGCTATTCTCGTATATATTGCGGACTGGGCGGTAGAACACAGGCTGGGCACGGGCCGTATTCATGACAATCCGCCGGATAAAGACGCCTGCGACAGCAGCATCTTTATAAACGGTAATTTCGCGCGTGTTCTTACCTGCGCTTATGAAATAACAGGAGAAAAGAGCTATCTTGAAGAGGCTGTTGCATGGTGTGACTACTTTGTCGACTATGCGAATCCCGTTAAAACATCGAAAGACAGCGATGCTGTATGGTGGTGGGATGTTGAGGGGAACAGTCTCTACCTGGCGGATACAGGCACCGCGGTACATGCGCTGTTTAAGATCTTCCCCCATGTTGATGCACAGAGGCGGGAGAGATACCTTGATGCGTTTCGGAAATTCTATCTTCTTGTCTCGGAAGGAACGGAAAAAGATCCCATGGATCGGGGACAGGGACCGTCACCCGGCTGGATTGTGAAGGAGGGGGATGACGCCGGCGCTCTCGGCGACGGATATACCTATGGTTTCCTTGAATTAAGAACCTATACTGTAAGCACGGCTACAGTAGGCGCACAGGCATTTGCCGCTCTCTACAAACTAACGGAGAACGAAGAGTATAGAGATACGGCTTTAAATGCTGCAATGTGGCTGCTGAGACAGGTGGATGAAAGCGGGACGAGACCGTATCGTGTCGCAGGCACGGTCGAAAACGAGAACAGGCTGCAGGCAATACATTATTCGCTCGAAGGATTGTTGACCTCATGGCTTTATCTGGGCGATAAGAATTACAACGATACTCTTATGCGAATTGCGCCCAAAATACTGGAATTTATTTTAAGAGAGCAGAACGATTACGGGTACTGGGGAACCGAACGAGAGTATGACGGCCAGCGAAGTGCGTTTCTCGCCCACTTTCTGCACTGGTATTATGAGAATGTAAAAAACGATCCGCGTGCTGAAAAAGGCGTGGATAAGTTCTCCGCCTATGTGCTGGATCCGGTAAATACGGCAAGGTACGGAATCCCCGGTTTGATACGGGTAAGTGGCTTTGTAGGCCTTGTTTTTTCCAGCTTTCTTTATCCTGAGCTGGATCTCCGGCATCCTGGCCCCCCTATACCCATTTACAGCTATTCTGTCAAAGAGCTCAGGAAGATTGCAGGGAAGTGGAAACGGTAATTTCACGATTCCACTGGAAAGTCCGTTAAAAGTGCCGGGAGGTATAAATGGCTGCATATCGAATTCCTTTCAAGGTTGATTTTCATCCTGATTCAGGGCGAGTAACTCCCTTAAGGATGGCTGTAAACTTTTCAAAGTTTTTAGATTCAGGAAAACTGGTTGATCCCCATTCGTTGAGAGTCGAGAGAATTTTCAAAGGCGGCAAACAGAAGGAGTATAAGGTATGGTTTTCAGAAAGTCTCTACTATGAAAACAATGGATTTATTGCTCTTGCTGTTGAAGAACCTGAAAAAAAATGTGCCTGGGAGCTGCTATTTCAGGAACGGAATGAAGATGGGTCTCTGTCTCCCTTTCCTGAAAGCATACCTCCTGCAGGGGTAGGCGACGAGCTTCTTCTCAACTCCGGCAGGTGGAATCCGATTGCTGTTCCGGGCATGCATCCCTTCCCGGTCGCGGTGGACTGGGATGGAGACGGTAAAACAGATGTTATAAGCATAAGCCATTACTCGAACGCTATGAATATGCCGTGGGCCGGTATTTTTTTCTTTCGTAATATCGGGAAAGAAGATGAACCGCGCTTCAGCCCGCCTTACCGCATATATGCGGATGGTGTGGACGAGACCGACAATCACAGGCCCGGAGTCGCACCTGTTTTTCCGGCAAGAAATGATTTTATCAGTGAGTATTACATCCATGCCGACGTCTTCCCCTGGTTCTCGGAAGAAAGACAGGACCTCATTACAATCAGCGGCCAGTCACCATATATAAAGGTATATCGAAATACCGGCGAAATGGACGGGGCAGGTCTCCCCCGATTGGAATTGGCTCTTAAGTTTATTAAACCCGGGGGCATTGACGGCTATATCGGGATGAGAGTGATTGACTGGGACGGCACGGGCAGACCGAGCCTGGTTCTCGGCGCCGCCTATCGAGATAATGAAAGAATCATTCTGTTGCGTAATTTATCCGATGATCCCTGCAGAATTGATTTCAGGGAAGTTCCCATGCGTCAGGGCTGCGGCGGCAGAGAATTTAAAAACGGCCAGCCGTGGCACTTCGATCTGTATGACATAGACGGAGACGGTGAGCTTGAGCTTATTACATGCCATTATCTTCCTCC
>CBDUZM010000533.1:0-2690 GCA_965371685.1 uncultured Spirochaetaceae bacterium
ACTCTTCCGTAAATCGGGGATAATCTTCAGGATATTCCCGTAGTATATTTTTCGAAGCACCTCTTCGGGCAATCCTAAGCCGCAGATGTGCCAGCGATACCTGTCAAAAGTTCCGTCGTAATCAGGCGGGATAAAATACTCATCGTATGTTTCGAAAAAGCGGAAGTAGCAGCGATACATTTCCGGAGAAGCCGGCATATCCGTCCCGAAATAGATACGGTCCTGATGCTGTATTATAAATTTACGGGCGGTGTATGGCTGTCTTCCGAGCTCATCGATACGGGCCGAGAGGTCAATATAGACATTGGAATGGTTTTCCAGCAAAGAGCTCACGCAGCTGAGATTTTCGGCAAAATTGGCTGCATGCGGCAGCATGAAAACAGTATTGGGGTGGTTCTTTATCACACGATCCCTGCGGTCTATCAGTTCCTGCTTGCGTGGAAACCTGCCGGAATCGGCAAAGCTCCAGGAGGGATACTTCCTGAGGGTCTCGTAATGCTCATTATCAGGCTTAACAGGCTGGAAGAAGCCGTACGGATCGGACTGATGCATGAGCACGGGCAATCCCAGCTTACCCGCTTCTTCCCAGATCGGCGACAATCTCTCATCGTCTATCGCGATCAGCTTCCCGCTTCCGTCACGGTAGTGCAGTCCCAATTCCTTCAGGACCTTCAATCCCTTCGCCCCGCATCGAGCGTGCCGCCTCAGAAGCTCGAGTGCATCCTCAACAAACCTGTGAGAGTCGGTAAACAGCGGCTTGTCGACGGGTTGGGCCAGGTTGACTGTTGTAAAACCGTAGAAACGGCCTGGAAATGCATCAACACATTTTTCTACAAATTTCCGTATGTCCCGGGGGCAAAAGACATAACCGCCTTTTATCCAGGATAGGGAGATGTTTGAGGTCAGGTCGCAGTATGAAACGATGCCCGTTTTATCCATGACATCGACGATTTCACCTAAATTATCATAGTCGCCCCAAAGATGGTTGTGGGCATCGACGGTGGGAAACATGGCCTTTTGAGGTATATGCTCTTTACGAGACAGGTAACATTTCTTTTTCATGTGTATCGATAGTCAAACAGATTATTTCGCGGTTATTATATGTTGAGGCTTGCGAAAAAACAATAGAAAAAAGGTAATCGTAGTATAAAACTTTATTATACGGCTCGCCCGTTCGTCCGTTGATATTCTGCATTGCAGCAGATATAATATGATAGAGGATAATAACATGATAACCACATATACTGCAAAGTATACGAAAATAGACTCAGGATACATGGGGCAGCTTATAGAATGAACGGAAGGGAGCAGTTTAGAAGATTGTCGGGAAATGCTCTCTGACGCTGTGCATGAAATGATAATAGCCTATAAGCAGCAGGATAAAGAGATGCCTGTCGGAAGAGCCTTGCTGGAGCAGATACCAGTCAAAGTATAGTATGTCGGTAATACGTGCTGATTTGATTAATTTCCTCGAGCAAAATGGATTTTACCTGTTACGCGAAGGCGGAAAGCACTCAATATTTACGAATAGCAAAAAAACAATACCTATGCAAAATGCATATCGTTTCCGATGATTACTTATTATCTTTTTATACTGTAAGGAAATACATCATTATGCAGGATTCCGGATTATGAAAAACGCATAGGCTTTCCACTTGTATCAGGGGCTGATAACTACTAATAATTCCTTTATACACAAAGAAATATTAACATATCGATAATTTTGGCATGATCCTTGCTTTAACTGTATACATGTTGTTGAAGGAGGAATGTATGGCCAAGATATACGGAATGATCCTGATAGTCACCGCTTTTTTAATGTTTTTTGCCTGTACGGTTCCAATGAGCCCGGACGTAAGTAAGAGCCCGGCGTCTCAGGAACCTGAGGATAACGGTGTCCTTGTGGACGAAGAAGAGGGAATAGTCGCCGGATTTACTCTGGATGAAAATATCGACGAGGACAGCCCGGCGGAAATTATCGGGGAGGCGGAATGGGTTGTCGGTTTATCGGGAAGCGCTGTTGAGTTCGACACTGAAGGTGAGTATGTTTTCCTGCCGGACTCTGTCGAGCTGGACCTCAACTATGAAGGAACAGTAGAAGCCTGGATATTCCCATACACCCATGTTATCGGTGCCGGTGTTGTCCATAAGGGTATAGCGCCGGATTATTCAGATGAAGCATACACCCTCCAGTTCTGGACGCCGGGGAAACCGGCTTTCGGTATACTTAATGAAAGCGGCTCGCTGCAAATTGTAATATCCGGCAGTACCGTTACAACGAATGAGTGGCACCATCTGGTGGGTGTTTGGAACGATACGACGCTGTACCTGTATATAGATGGGAATTTGAGTGTATCTAAGATTCTGCCCAATGGATACCTCCCGGTACGGGATTCCGACGGCGGTCTGCTCATCGGTTCGCAGCTTCCAGAGCCCAACACTTTGGATGGAAATGGGTATTACCGCTTCGATGGAATTATCGATGAGGTGAATATTTTTAATAGAGCACTCGACGCGGTCGAGATTGCCGAGCGTTATGCAGCGCTGAGTACTGGATAAGATGAGTTTACGCCTTTGGTTCTATAGGGGTACAGTAGGTCGGTATTGTGGCAAATAGCTGCCGTACAAAATCCTTGATAAACAGGCTATTGAGGGGACCCCATATCCGGGTCTCCCTCATCTTTTTTCAG
>CBDUZM010000534.1:0-2680 GCA_965371685.1 uncultured Spirochaetaceae bacterium
CGGTTCGTTAGGGCATGGTTTCTCAATAATGCAGGAATAGCCATGAATGAAAAAAAGGAGAATATCTACATGAGCTACTTTAGTAATAAGAAAGATGTTAAAGCCGTTCGGATGGAGGGAGTCACGAACTATCCCCTGTTAAATGAATTACATGGATGTACCGCCGGCTTCTGTTCGGGTATAGCAATTTTTTCAACAAAGGAATACCTTACTCCCGGAGTCCATGAGGATCAGGAAGGTTTCGTGGTTTTAGAGGGAAGAGGCTGGGCAAAGGTCGGAGATGAAGAGTACAGATTGGCGCCCGAGGTATGCTTTATTGCTCCTGCCGGTGTAAAACACAGTATTAAAAGGGACCCCGGATCGGAACATTTAAAGGTCTTCTGGTTCCATGGTGCAATTTGAGCTGAATATAACCTATAGCTACAATACAGCGAAAGGAGAGTAATATGTCTGAGTTTGATATCGCACGAACTTTACTGCGTGAGTTCAAAGGCGATTCTTATCTGTTCGGCGCAGGTGTTCTTTCCGGAATGGGCACAGCAGTCTCTCAAGCGGGGAAGCTGGCCGCCTTAGTATACGATGCGTTTCCGGGAAGCGATCACTTTGTGCAGGTAATACACAGTTCACTGTCTCAATCAGCAGTGGATCTCGCTGGAATGATAAAGGGCGCAGGGCCCAATTGCCCACGTGAGGATCTTTTTAGAATCACCGATGAGTTAAAGGCTATTGATCCCGATGTGATTATAAGCTTCGGCGGCGGAAGCACAATTGACTCAGCCAAAGCTGCCGAGGTACTTCGCACACTTGGTGGTGGCATTGAGGACTATTTTGGGATGGGGCTGGTAAGCAAGGTTCTATCAGAAAGTACCAGGTCTTTGACTCCGCATTTTGCAGTCCAGACAGCCGCAAGCTCTGCAGCGCATCTTACGAAGTATTCGAATATTACAGATGTTTCAAGCGGCCAAAAAAAGCTCATTGTTGATGAGGCTATTGTTCCTGCAAATCCGGTTTTTGACTATGAGGTGACTTACGGGGCGCCCAAGAGCCTGACGGCCGATGGTGCTCTGGATGGAATCGCCCACTCCCTTGAAGTTTTATATGGGGCTGCCGGCAAGCCTTTTTACAAAAAAATGATGAATGTGGCCGGCACATGTATTGCTTTAGTTGTTAAATACCTGCCGATGGTTATTGAGAATCCTGATAATACAGAGGCGCGTGAGGCCCTATGCCTCGCTACTGATCTGGGCGGATATTCAATAATGATAGGAGGAACCAACGGCGGTCACCTGACCAGTTTCTCCCTGGTAGACATACTGAGCCACGGCCGGGCCTGTGCGATAATGAACCCCTACTACACGGTCTTTTTTGCACCGGCTATTGAAGAACCCCTCAGGTTAATCGGCCGCATCTATCAGGAGGCAGGGCTGACAAAGTCTGATATGAAGAAGCTTAAAGGGCGGGAACTGGGCATTGCTGTTGCTGAAGGGATGTTCGAATTAGCCCGAAGGATAGGTTTTCCCACGTGCTTAAGCGAGGTTAAAGGATTCAGCCAGGCACACATAGATCGCGCATTGGCTGCCGCAAAGAATCCGCAGCTTAAAATGAAGCTTCAGAATATGCCCGTACCTCTTACAGCTGATATGGTGGATGAATATATGGGCCCGGTCTTAGAAGCTGCAAGGAATGGAGATCTTAGCCTGATAAAGAATGTATAGAGGCTGCCAATCCGGCGGTCCGGACGGCTGACCCGGTGTTGACTGCTGACCCGCTGTGGAGTTTTACGGGAAGACGCTTCAGGAATCCTGAAAGAGCCGCAGGAAATTCTCCGAGCCGACTTTGCTGCGAATGGATGGATCGTGGATATTGAGCAGCTTGAGAACAGCCGGTTCAGGTGTTTTAAACGGCATACCGGAAGCAAAGAGGAAGCGTTCCGGCCCTAATTTACCCAGCAGCTCCGGAAGTATCCTTCGGTTCAGGTACGGGATACGGGTTATACCGAAAAAAATGTTGGTAGTTTTCACCAGCCTCCGTATCGTCCGGGAATCGCTTTGAACCGGGAATTCCACGCCGATTACCGTCCCTTTTTTAAGCTTACCGGCGAAATCGAGGACGGAATCCAGCGTAACAGTATTTTCGACGTCGAGCCGGTGCTTCTGCCTGATATCCACCATCAGTCGGGGAATGAGAACGGCCATACCCAAATCGACCGCCTGTATGGCAAGCTCCACCGCTCTTTCATCGTCCAGCTCGTAGTCATGGTAGGTGGGAACCAGCCGAAGAATCCGAAACCCGAACTCTTCCCTGCAGCGGAGGAGATCCTCTTTTGTCCCCACATAGAGAGGATTTAGTGTAGCAGCGGGCAACAGACGGTCCCGGTGTTTTTTCGCCGCCTCGAAAAGTTCTTCGTTTCCGCTCTGTGTGTTTTTATAGAAAACCGAATGGGTGTTGCAGACCACCGCCTTTTCTATACCGAGCCTGTCCATATTCAGTAAAAGGCTCTTTACGTCTGTAAAGGGGAGTTTCCTGAAGGGCCATTGGCCGATATGGGTGTGAATGTCGCAGAGCTTCACTTCTTTATATCCTTCATAAGCTTATTGAAGTTCCCGCTGAAAATTGCCTTCTTTTCTACCGCCGGCATCTTTGCGCCTAGCATCTTTCCTATCCCTGCATCGATGGACAT
>CBDUZM010000535.1:0-2675 GCA_965371685.1 uncultured Spirochaetaceae bacterium
AATTTACATCATAACTGGTAATAAATATAGCCAGATAGGACAGCATCTGTCAAGTTATTTTTCCGGATTGCGATGATACTGTTTTTTCATTATATTCCAGACAAATGGAGGAATATATAATGCTAAATCACCGTTTATATATTAACTTTATAGTAGGCTTAATTCTATTGCCTCTTTCTTCGTTCAGCGAGGAGGTACTTTCGATAACCGGGGATAACACCGTCGTAGACGGTGCGATAGATGAAAATGAATACAGCTGCCAAGTATCCCTTGATAAGGACCGCATGATCCTCTATCTCAATTGGAGTGAAGAAAAACAATCCGTCGCCGTGGAAGCTGAAACCACCGGATGGATCGGAGTCGGTTTCAATTCCCTAAGAATGAACGGCGCCGTCATCCTGATTGGCTATATCGAGGGAACAGAGACAGCCTTTCGACTTGATATCGGAAAGGGGCATTCACACAGCATTTCCACCCAGGATGACGTATTGGGTTATTCTCTGACTGAGAAATACGGAAGAACCGTGATGGAAGCCGAACTGACGCCCGGGAATTATATCCGGTCTGGGCAATCTGATCTAAGCGTTATCCTCGCTTATGGCGGCAAAGATTCGTTTCGTTCTATTCATCGATTCCGAACAGCCGTTAAAGTCAAACTCGACGGCAACTAAGCAACTGACACACGAGCCGGCGAGGCCGCCAACCTATTCCCACTCTACAGTGGCGGGGGGCTTTCCCGTTATATCGTAGAGGATATACTCTATTTCTTCGAACCTCTTCTCGATTCTTTCTACCAACTGCCTGACAACGCCGGTCTCTATGTCGGTACCGATGACCGCAGGTCGCCCCGTCATGTAATCATTCGTAATGAACGTCCTAATAGCTATGGAGTATCTTCCCTCTTCTCCGAGGGGCAGCAGGACGGCAAAAACCTGGCTCACCGGCGGCCTGTCCAATGCCTCCCGAACGAGACTATCCACCTCACGCAGCAGCGAAAGTCCCGTCCGATTTATAATAAGCCGATGCGGAGTCAAGTCCTGCGGAAGCTCTTCTCTATTCAACAGGTATGCAGCGCGATTGATGTAATCCAACTGCCCGGTCAGCTCCGTACCGATACGAGTGATTTTTTGCCAGTCCTCATTCATTGCTTTCCCGAAGATCATTGCAAGAAAGCGATAGCTTCGGCAGTCTCCCTGCACTCCCACCGTTCTTATAGGCAGAACACGGCCTTCACAGCGGTATTCACTGCACAAAGTCTGTAATCGACCCTGCTGTTCCGGATCGACGTGAACCGTGTCGCCGTAACAGATATAGCGGACAGCCAGACCCGGTCCGGGGAAAGGCTGTCTTCCCGCTATTGCTTCAGGTATGCCCAGCTTTCGGGCAACGGTTCGAACCTCATCCTTGTGCCAGTCCCAGTTAGTTTCGATAATACGCCCCTCGGCTCTGGCCTGTCTTACCACATCCACGTCATTATGATGCGTCTTAATACGATGTGCGTAACTGCTCACATCGGGATTGCCGCTTTCAATAAGATCCGGCCTCAAAGTGCCCTGCGCTATACAGGTGTTTTTAAGGTCAAGATTCAACCGCTCCGCTTCTTCATAGACCACACGGATGAACAGATTGCCGATGATTTCTCGTTTCTCCTCGGGATCCAACACCTTTGCGATGGGCCCCAGAATCCGATCGTTTCCTCTTACGGTTTCGTTTAGGAATATCTCTTCGGCATCGATTCTCGATAGATGATTCAGACCGAGTCTTCTTATTTTCTCACAGATCCGATCGCTTTCGTCTTTTCTCATGAAACCGTGGTCCACGTGGATGGCATATACCCGCTCCGGTTCCAGCGCTCGAAGCAGAAGGGCGGTACTTACCATGGAATCCACCCCGCCGCTCACGAGGACAAGGACCTTCCTGTCTCCGACATCTTTCCTTATTTTTTCTACGGCGTTCTGTATTCTGTCTTCGAGTATATAGTTGCCTTTGAGCCTGCAAATATCGCGTACAAAATTCTCCATCATACGTTTTCCGGCAGCGGTCAAGTCAACCTCGGGATGAAACTGGACACCATAAATGTTCCTTTTTTTATCGCATATGGCAGCTGTAATGTCCGCAGACACGGCTGCCCGATCGAATCCCTTTGCCAAAACCTGAACAGAGTCGCCGTGGCTCATCAAGACTCTCTGCGCCTTTCCGAGTCCTCTGAACAGCAGGCATGACGTATCTACAGAAATATCAGTTTCGCCGTATTCCTCTCGCACGCCCGGACGGACCTTGCCGCCAAAATGTTCGTTGATCAGGTGCATTCCGTAGCATATACCCAGCACAGGAATCCCCAGGTCAAATAACGCACCGTCATATGAAAGCTTTTTGTCCGACCAGACACTGGCAGGACCACCCGACAGAATAAGCCCCCGGAAACCCTTCAGCCTGTGGATCGGAACAGAGATAGGAAAAATTTCCGTATTTACAGATAACTCCCTGATACGTCTGTCGATTACTTTAGTGTATTGGCCGCCGCAATCCAGGATTGCGACGCTATCTATCCGCATCTATTCTTCCTTGAGGAGTGACAGAATTTCTTTCATTCTTTTTACATAGTTACGAGCTCAGTTCTCAGCCTTTTCCGCGGCTAGTCCGGAATATTTTTCAGGATTACTACACAGAGTATC
>CBDUZM010000536.1:0-2644 GCA_965371685.1 uncultured Spirochaetaceae bacterium
ACCTTGTTCGATTCCGCAACATCTGGCTCAGGGAAATTGGTGACTACGATCAATAGAGAGTTAAAAGCTACTTGCTGATCAGGACCACCCGAGTCGATACCCCGTTTCGTACATTGTAACGATATTCTCAGGAGGGCTTACAGCCTGGATATTATGACAGGGCGCAAGGATATAACCTCCGTCCCTTCCCAATATTTCCAGGTTGTCTTTGACTTCTTCTTCCACCTCCCCGGCCGAGCCGAAAGCGAGGGTATACTGGTTGTCCACACCGCCGTAAAAAATCACCTTGTCCCCGAAGTCCCGTTTCAATCCTTCCCTCTCCATACCTGAGCATTTCCATTGGATAGGATTCAGGATATCTATTCCCGCATCGATCATGTCGGGGAGAATCTTTCGAATGGCGCCGTCACTGTGATGGATTACGTAAACTCCCGCTTCGTGGGCCAGATCGATCATCCGTTTCATTCTTGGAATGAGGAATTCACGTATCTGTTCGGGAGAAAAGAGAAGATCCTCCTGGCTGCCCATATCCTCGGCTACATAGGTCAGCATGATCCGGTCGGGAATCTTTTCAAAGATTCTCCGTGTGTTCTCATAACAGAAGCCGAAAAGCTTATCCAGGCAGTAGTGGACTATTTCGGGATTCTCCAGCAGGTCCATGTAAGCCTGCTCCTGGCCCCGCAGATTGCAGTAAGTTAAAAACGGCTCAGAGCCTCCGCCCCGAACAGGGTATTCTTCCCACCCTTTAATTTTATCAGGAATACCTGAATAATCAAACCAGTCAGCCGTGGGCCACCGGTAATTTCGCTCTATCTCCTCAACAGTCCGGTATTCTGCAAGTGGATTCGTGACACATTCACTGTACATGCCGGCGCCGTAATCTACATTCCGGTGACGGCACCCGTGCATGTCCATATCTTCTGCCAGTGGGGGACCTGTGTATTTCGGCCCAATGTTGAAAGGTTTATCGATGTGGAGCTTTCGGTAAAGCTCTTTATCGTTTTCACAACCGAGATGGTTCTTCACCTTGTTCAAGGCTTCATCGGTTGCCCAGATATCCATCGGGACACGGTCCGGTTTCCGCCGTGTCAGCACGGTAAGCCATCTTTCGTGGGGAGTCATGTTTTCTTCAGGCATTATAGCCCTCCTTTAGCCGAAGCTGGTTGCCATGCCGTTAGGCTCTCTGACAACTTTAAAATAATTCCCGAATCCTTTTCTGGGTGAATAGAATGATAAGGCATATTATTAGGAGAACAATGCCTAAAGATGCGGATGCAGCTCTGCCGCCGAAGAACTCTGCAATCATACTTGCGGGCATTACTCCGAGGGGCATCAATCCGAAAATCAACGCATAGACACTTATCACCCGTCCGCGGTATTTTTCTTCCACTATCTCCATGATGAGCGCCTGGTTGAGTGATCTTCGGACGGAATCTCCGATTCCCATGAAGAGCATGATAGCCACGGCAACCAGGTAAATAGGGATGGCTGCCAACAGAAGCAGGGCGATGCTGGAAATTATTCCGCCTGACAGCAGCACAATCCCTCTTCTCCTCTTTCCCATCGCAGCGATCACGAGGGACCCGACCAATGCTCCCAACCCCATGGCACTGACCAACAGACCCAGGGCATCTGGACCGCGTTGGTAGATATCCGCTATGAAAATTGGCAGAAGAGAACGGATGGGCATGGCCAGAAGGGCAAAGGAGAGGCCGATAATTAGAAGAACGACTACCGAAGGCTTTCTCGAGATATAACTCAGACCTTCTTTGATATCTTTCAGGACGTTTGTTTTTACCTTTTCTATATTATATTTCTTATATCGTATAAGACCGGTGCATATGATGGCTGCGATTACCATAAAGGTTGTAACGTAGTATACTCCCGCCGGACCGATTATTCCATAGAGAACTCCGGCGAGAGCCGGGCCGGCCAGGATTGTGAAACTCATGGCAGCGGCGTTAAGGGCCAGGGCATTGGTAAGCAAATCCCCGCCTACGAGCTGGGGAATCAAGGCTTGCCGGGCAGGTACCATGAAGGCGAAAACAACTCCGTGAAGTATAGAGGCGATGAAGAGATGGACCCATGTAACTGCATCCATTGAAATGGTGACGGCTATGGCGAGGGATACCGACGCCGCCAGAGCCTGGCAGAGCTGGATGAGCCGCTTGCGGTCGATCCGGTCAGCGGCAACACCTCCAAACAGCGAGAGGATGAGCATTGGCACGGCGAACCCCACATTGACAAGACCGAGGAGAAGCGCGGAAGAGGTTATGTCGTATACGAGGTAGCCTCTGGCAATAGACTGCATCTGCATGCCTGCCATCCTGAAAACAGTACCAAGCCAGAGGAATCTGAAATTCCTTACCTTTAACGATTGGAAGGTGTTTCGCCAGTTGGCGAAGCTTTCCATATCGGCAGCCGCTTTCTTTGCGCCGGTGATCTTGTTGTTAATCGGGGTTTCCCGCTCTGGAATGTCTGACATAAGAACGACAGTTTACTGTTCCCGACTCCTAAATGCAAGCTG
The DNA here is from genome assembly GCA_965371685.1 of uncultured Spirochaetaceae bacterium. GTDB lineage: Bacteria > Spirochaetota > Spirochaetia > SZUA-6 > CAZLRN01 > CBDUZM01. The sequence goes on from CBDUZM010000536.1 coordinate 2,528, forward strand.
TTTGGGGTGTATGCATTATGAAGACATGTATTTATAAATTCGCCATTTAAAGCTATAATTCAGAAAACCAACGATGCATGGAATTGTTCGAAAGCTATGAGCGACATTTTTTTCAGA
>CBDUZM010000537.1:0-2643 GCA_965371685.1 uncultured Spirochaetaceae bacterium
CTTCTGCAAGTCGCACCCCCCGCGGGTGCGTGGATTGAAACACCTTGAACCCCCTATCATTCCCACAATTTTGTCATGTCGCACCCCCCGAGGGTGCGTGGATTGAAACACCATATGTGCTGTTTGCTGATCTGTTACTGCTATGTCGTACACCCTGCTGGTATCCCGGCATTAGCTTGATTTTTATTGTTTAATGTTATATGGTTTTTTTAGCTGATTATGCCAATAGCTGATTGAAAAAAAAGATGTGAGGAGTTTTAGTGAATTACAGGCAAGGTACAGCACTAATCCTATTGCCGTCGCTTCTTCTTGCATTGATGAATCTATCTGCACAAGAAGATAGTCCCAGCAGGTTGTCTGTACCCAAAGTCTGCCTTCTGCCCAGTGTTAATCTCTCCGTGGAGAAAGAGACCAGCGAAGAGTATAAAGATATAATCACAGGCGCCATAGAGGTGGAATTGCAAAATGCAGGCTACAATGTCGTCAGGGTAGAAAGAGCTGATGAACAGCATTTGTCTGGTATTTATGCACTTAGCGCGGCTCAAAAAATCGACGCCGATCTGTTATTCACAGGATTCTATAGGATTGATGAGGACAACCGCATAATCATCCAAATAAAAGCGTATGATGCACGGAAAGAACGCTTTGTCGCAGGACGGTTATCGAGTGGACCGGTAGGCATTACACTTTTCAACATGATAAACAGTGCAGTAGGCGAAATCATCCCGATTTTCGAGAGATATGTTGTGCCGGTGAATGAGGAAAGGGCGGAAGAAGAGCAAGATGAGAATAAAAAATTACGCGAAGTAATCCTCCTTTCAGATGATGAAAACGCAGAAGTCTATTGGGCGGGGGAAGCATCTGCAGGCCGCATAATAGACGGCAGCCTCCGACTTACTACGGTAAAAGACTCACAATTGGTAATTGAAACCCGAAAAGACGGTTACCACCCAAGGGAAGAGACCATTGATCTGGTGGAGCAGCGGAAGAAACCCGGCAGGAAGGAATCGATATCTGAGGATGAGTCCACTGCTTCAGAAAGCGAAGAGCTTGCCTTTGAACTCAAGCCGTTAATGAAAGAAGCACAGTGGGGCGTCGAATTTCTCTATACAGCTGGTCAGGCTCTGGGGCTAGGTTTCGGGCTTCGATACTATCTTCACCCGGACGAACTCTTCCTCAGCGGCGAAGATTACTTTTTCCTTCAGACAGCCTTTATAGGGGGAAGCAGTCCTGTCTTTCATAATGATCTGCGTGTTCTCCTGGGGAAGTATATCTTCGTACCCCCTGCGGCACGAATACGTATAGGCATTTCCACCGGAGCGGGTGTAATTCTGACCTCCTTCGCCATACCCGGAATGCCATTTTACACGGATTTTTATCTGAATGCTGTCAACTTGTGGGTGGAGTGGAATGCTCGAAACTGGATTTTCTATCTAAGGCAGGAACATCGCTACATGCTCGGTCTTTTTAACAATTTACTGGGGCGAAAGTGGCACTCCGATCTACCCTGGGGAGTGCCTATCACTTTCGGAATGGTAAAAAAATGGCAACGATAAAGCGGGATAAGCTGCAATGAAAGGTAAAATAGTCATTTTACTGCTGCTCATGGCTGCGCTGTTATCTCTATTCGCCCAGACAGGGGAAGAGCCTTACCACAAAGTTATTTTGTTTTTTCCAAAATCGGCTGATTCTCCGGCTGAAGAGAATCGTCTTCTGCTCTATGAGACCCTCCTGGCCAAGTTAAGCGAGATTGCGCCTGATCTCATTATTATCGAGCCTTTGAGATCTTTACCTGAACCGGCTGAAGAAGGTAAGCCCCTGGGCATCAGTGATATCTCGAAATGGGCAAAGCGGGAAGGCGCCGATGCATGCCTGGCAATACAGGTAAGGGGGGAGATGTCTTCGCTGGAGATTCATTATCGGCTGTTCGATGTAAGAAGAGAGAAGGTTGTCAAAAAAGGAATTCTTAAAAATAAGGATGCCGCTCGCGGCCTGGAACGCCGGTTCTGGGATGATATTACGGATGTTATCAGGATGGCGTACCTGGATATTGGATCAGCAGGTTACGAGGCGGAGGGAGAAAGGGTAGCGGAAAATTTTGTTCTTATAAAGGCTTTGCCAGGTACCGAAATAACAGGTTTAAGCGGCGAAGCCTCCATGATAATCCCTGAAGAGGGACGGTTGAGAATGAAGCTTCTTCAGCCTGCTACTTATACTTTAACAGCCAGGCTTAAAGGGTATTACCCGGTGGAAGAATCTTTCTTTCTCGGTAATAATGTTGTCGAAATCGAGCTGGAGCAGAGACCGGGAGTACGGTGGGGAATTGCCCTGCATTTTATCAATGCAACATACCCCGGGTTGGAAGCCCTTTATTACCTTATCCCCAACTATCTGTTTGTCAGGTTCGGATGCAGCACCTTTCTCATTCATAATCCCTTAAACGATGAGCCTAATTTCCCGCTGAGTTTTATTGACTTCTCCTTTGGATCATACCTTTCCAATCCAAACCGCCTGCTTCGGTTCACTTTAACGCTGGGTTTTTTTAACCGCATAAACCATGAGAATAAATTTTTTGAGCTGGATTCCCTTTCCTCCGTGGGTTTCAGCTATTCCCTGGGAGCAGATGTACCCATAACTGAAAGG
>CBDUZM010000538.1:0-2639 GCA_965371685.1 uncultured Spirochaetaceae bacterium
CGGTTTGCCGAAGCATTTCGTATTCACTCCCGAAGAAAGGGGAATAAAGGAATTTACGAAAGTTAAGATCTGTCAGCCCGGTGTCTTCCGTATAGACGCAGCATTGGAGAATCGAGCGGCCAGTGAAAATCAAAAGCTCTTCTGCCGGTCAAACCCTATCGTTTGTGAGCTGGACCCGGAAAAGCGGGTGTACTGGGGCGACCTGCACTGTCACGGATGGGGAGACACAAGCATGTACCTCATGCACGACAATACCTGGAAGATAGATCCTCACGACCGGCACGAGCAGGCCAGGCGGGTCGGCCGCTATGATTATGCAGCGCCGGGCGCCATGGCAATGCCCGACACACCGGATAGAAAAGAGATATGGGAAGCCTATGAGAAGGCTTACAACAAAAACGATGAGCCCGGACGGTATGTGCCTTTTCTCTCCATGGAAATGCACCCCGGGAAACCCGGAGACCGCACACTCGTTTTCAGAGAAAAGGCGGGAATTCCGGTCGGTATGAGAGAAGAAATCGAGAAAGTCTACAAGCTCTACGGCGGCAGGTATGACGCTGTCCTCGAATGTCACATAGGGGGCGCCGTGCCCGACTTCAATGTTTTTCAGGCAGAAGAGGAAGAGCTGGTAGAAGTGGCCAGCGCCTTTGCCAACGCCGAATGGCTGCTTCAGCGTATGCTAAAAATGGGGTACCATCCCGGTATAACAGGCGCAAGTGACCTGCACCTGGGGCTTCTGGGCGCCCCGCGCGCGGTCGAAACATTTCGCGGCCGCTTCGGATATAAAAACAAACGGCTGAACGTGCGGGACAGCGGTTTCGGCAGCGGGCCGGTGGGCGCCCTTATCGCAGGCTCATGCCGCAGAGCTTTTCTGTGGGAAGCGATAAAGCAGCGGAGCGGCTATGCGACTACAGGCGACCGTATATACTTAAGTATCGATGCCTGCGGGCACGGCATGGGAGAAATCGCCGACTTGCCGCAGAGCTTTGATGTGCACCTTATCGTACATGCACAGGACACAGTCGACCGCATTGATCTGATCGTCGGAGAAAAACTCGCCCGTAGTTTTTTTCCGAAATCCCCGGATGTCGACCTGTCGGTACCCTTCGACCGCAGCAGTATGCCGCCGGGAAAATGGTTTTACTTCCGCGTCAGGCAGGCCAACTGTGAATATGCCTGGACTGCGCCTGTATGGTTTGAAGACGGAACGGAAGCGGGTGATGCTGCGCGAAAGTGGCCTGAATGGAATCATACTGAATGTCCCGAAGCGTCTGAAAGCCCGGAAGTACTGCCGTATCTTCATGACCTTGAAGACTATCTTCAGAGAGAAGGCGACAGGGACGGCTTCAGGGAGATTGTTCCCATCGGAATTTCAAAGGAGTCCATGGGAACCTCCGCAAGATTTATTTCAAGGACAGCGCGGGAGGACTATCCGGTGACAATCCGTTGGTTCTTCGAATATGAGATACCCAAAATCCGTGTTGATTGGGGATACGAAAACTTCGGCGTTGTGGACTGCGAAAACGGACCCGCCTTCTGAGGCAATAAAAAAGGAGAAGATTATGGAAACAAAGGCTTTTAAAGGCATGAAATGCCGCAGGCTGGGAGGCTCGGGCTTGTGGGTTCCTGAGGTGGGGCTGGGAATGTGGAAGTGGGGAGACCCGGGCTACGATCGCTCTCGAGTCAACGACCATGAGGGTTTCAAGATACTTGACCGGGCTCTGGAACTCGGCATCTTTCATTGGGACAATGCCAATTCCTATAACTGGGGCTCCGGTAATTCAGAACGGCTCTTGGGGCGTTACTTCAATAGCAGACCTTCCAGCGTCCGCGATATGGTTGTGCTGGCGACAAAGGTCACCAATTCCGTACGCAACGAACATGAAATGGAGCGGGATTTCACCCCCAACGAAAGGGGAAGCTCAAGGAAATATATTATGCAGGCGGTGGATGGCTGTCTCGAGCGGCTCCGGACAGACAGGATCGACATCTTGTATCTTCATTCTCCCACCCTGCTGGAAGACGGATCGTGGGAAACACCTCTCGACGAGACCTGGGCGGCCATGGACGAACTGATCCAACAGGGAAAGGTGTGCTACCTGGCAGTGTCGAACCGGAGCTCTTCCCGGCTCGAGGAGGAGGTGAATGCTCTTAAAAAGGTGGCATCGAATTCATCCCACCGGATCATCGCCGTTCAAAACCGCTACAACCTGGCGGAACGTATCAAGGTTTCAAGCTCATCTCAAGAACCGTCGGAAGCAGCTGAGAAGAGCTTTTTAGACTTCATCGGGAAGCAGAAAATCGGCCTTATACCCTACTACCCTCTCGCCGCCGGACTCTTAACGGGACGCTATCGGAAAGGCGATTTCGATGAGACCGGAAGGATCGTTCAGGACGGAGAATCCTCAAAAAAAGAGTTTTTAACGGAACGTAACCTGGAGCTGGTTGAAAAGCTCGATGCACTTGCAGGAATAAAGGGACACTCGCCTGCGCAATTGGCGATTGCCTGGCTCCTGACCCACGAGGAAGTTTCGTCGGTGATCGCGGGTGTTACCAGGATTGAGCACCTCGAAGATAATGCGAAGGCATCGTCCGTATCGTTTACAGAAGAAGAACTGCAGGAGATCGACAGGATCAGT
>CBDUZM010000539.1:0-2627 GCA_965371685.1 uncultured Spirochaetaceae bacterium
ACCTCCTGGATTTCATTTCGCGGCGAAATAAATAAACCGCAGGAAATCAATAGAACCGGCATCAGGAATGCCGCCAATATCTTCATAGTTTTCATCTATTACTCCTAGTATCTGTATGTCAAACCCGCCCCGAAACCGGAGGGCAGCGGATAGATGCTCAATTGGACAGGCTTTTCAGGCGCCGCTCTTGCCGAATTCCCGAAGGAACCGTATACAGCGGTCAGAACGGATGCTCCTCCACCGAGCCATAGACCGTAAGCGAGATAAGCGGAGAGCTGATACCGTGTATACTGTTTTTTGTACAGATCGTGCAATTCTTCTTGAGTGCCCCCGGCCGCCAGGTACCTGTCCCATGCCTCTTCAGCCTGGGCTTTTGCGTTAAGCGCCGCAGAGTAGAAAATATTACCCCCGGTTATCATCCCCGTACCTGCGCTGATGAGAAGCCTGTCGATAAATGAGGTAACCACCGGTGTTTTGGCGCCGGGGATGAAAAGCGATCCCGCTGCGGCGGCGCCACCCAGGGCCCAGAAACCGTAGCTCGCGATTTTCGACCCGATATACGTGCGGTAACCCTGGTCGTATGCATCCTCCAGGGTTTGAGAGCTGCCCCCCATTTTAAGGTAGTCTTCCCAGAGGCGCCTGTTTTCCAGCGCCTGGGTTCCCGCATTGAAGGCAAAGACATTTCCCACCATGGTCAGGCTGAGCCCAACGGCCAGAAAGTACTTACCTTCAGGCGATAGGGCGTACGCTGACTCCGGAAATTTGAAAGCCGACAGCGATAGGATCGATGCGCCTCCGCTCCAGAGAAGATACGATGCAAGCTCGAAGCTCGTATAGCCGACGTAACGCCATTTATAGGCATCCAACAGCTCATCGATTCGTGCGCCGCCCCTGACGTACCTTTCCCAGTAGTCACAGGCTTCCTGCTGAAACTCAAAGGCGATGTGGCCTGCAATTCCCCCGGCCTCGAAGAGGAGAATCCCGGTTCCTACAGCGATAACCGGAAGTAAATCGGCCCTGTTCGCCCCGGATTCGGGGGTTACTGTAGCTGTATTTTGCGCGGAAGAGGGAACTATAACGAGAAAGAGAAGAAGTGCGGTGAGCAGCGATATGCCCAGCCTCCCGGAAACGAGTATGGTAAGCTTTCTGCGCTCTCTTTGGTTAAGCATAAAACCTCTTCTTAAAAGCGGAGACCGTAACCCAGCAGTATGGAGAAAACGGCATTTCGAGGCGGTTTCTCGTCGACTTGCTCCGGTACAGCGGGTAACAGGCTCAGAGTAAACCGAAAATCGAGCAGCACTATATACGGACCAAACGGCACTTTTATCTCTGTGCCCAATAGGAGGCCTGCGTCGAAGAAGTGGAGCTCATCCTTTCCCAGATTTACAGCGGCAATGTTGACGGGGTCCCCGATATAACTTGTTCCGTTTATCGCAATAGAAACTTCCGCCCCGGTGTAAAGATTGGAAATGATCCACCCATCCAGAAAGACATATTTAACGGCGGCAGGCAGGCTTATATATGTAAGCATCAACTGATCGGTAAAGCCGGGCGCCGTGTCCTTTCTTCCTTTAACCGAATATGAAAGACCCGACTCGAGGCTGATGGAAGAAGATATGGGAAACTCGACGAATAATCCGCCATTGAAAAAACCAACAAATTCCTGCTCTAAAGGAGTTCGATCATATCCGTACTGAGTGCATAAGTTGATGCCTTTTTTCACGCCTATCTCAAATTCCGCGTTTACAGCGATACACACGAAGAGGAAAACGAGTGCCATGAATATTCGCTTATCCTTCATGCGTATATCCTTTCAATATTGTATCACAAAACAAAAATATATCAAATACCTCCAGTTAAAAAGTTTGTATCGCCCTTCCTGAATGCAGCGGGTGGCGCATGCGGAAAATCTGTCTTTTTTCGTAGGCGCCGGCGTCTATGAAAAGACCCTTGAAAACATTTCCCCCCGCTTTCAGTACCTCAGAGGTAATGTAGAAATTTCCCGGTTCAGCGAACTGCTGGCCCAGATGAAAAACGGTATTCAGTGAGTCCGAAACTATATGACCTTTATTTTTATCTGAGTAGACCATACTGCCTATGTGCAGGGCGATTCGAAAGGAGAGAAAATTGGGAAATTGAGATTCCTCTATGTCGTAGAAGTGCTTGAAGAGCATAAACCGGAAACCAAACTTGAGAGCTTTACATTCCGCGTCGTCAAAGGGAAAAAGAATTACACCGCCGAAATTGGACCATAACCAGACCCTGCCATTGAAGAGCCGAACCGAGTTCTCTATATAATTTCTTACTGACGATAGGGCGCGTTTCAGGTTTGTTCGTCCGTATTTCTTTTCCATATCCTCCTTCTCATCGAGCTCTATAAACATCAGATAGAAGGTATACTCGCTTCCCGGTACGATAGTTTTCCAGTCGGCTGTAACAATCGAGCCGCCTTCAGGCTCTCTGTGTGGTTTCATGCTCTCGGAAGTATGTTCCTTTTTTTTTGATTCAATATAGGCGACGATACTTTTCAAACGAGCCGGGGTTATGCCCGCCTGGAGAACCTGCCGGTTTACATAGTCCACGGCTCCCCTATGGAAGATGCCGGCTGCGTCTTTTATCCTGTTCGT
>CBDUZM010000540.1:0-2627 GCA_965371685.1 uncultured Spirochaetaceae bacterium
CCCCTTCTTTTTGGCAAGCTTCGCTATGTCGTAGACATACTCGTAGAATACGGTGGGCTCATTGTAGGTAAAGGAGATGGTCGGGATCCCCCTTTGAACAGCCTTATCCACGGCATCCTCCGGCGTGACATGATAGATAATTCCCATATCCTCCAGCGAATGCTGGGAGAGGTGCCAGTTCTGGCAGAACTTACAGCGGAAGTTACATCCGGCAGTACCGAAGCACAGTATGTACGTACCGGGAAGCATGTGATACTGGGGTTCCTTCTCTATGGGGTCTATCTGGATTGCCGAAGGCTTTCCGTAAACTATACTGTAGAGTTTTCCCTTATAGTTAACCCTGTTACGGCACTCGCCCCTTTCTCCTTCCGCAATAAGGCATTTCCGAAAGCAGAGCCTGCACTGGACCTCCTGGCCGTCCAGCTTTTCGTAATACATGGCCTCGCGAATAAGCTCCGGATATTCGACTTCCCACGCTTCTTTGGGCGGCGACTCTGCTTTCCCGCTGCCCTGGTATTTGTCCTCAGCGCCAGGCGTCCTGTCCTGCTGTTTTCCAGTATCTTTGTTACCCATAGTAAAGGTATTCCCAATAAACAGTAAAACCATTAGGGAAACAGCGAGTGGAAGGTATGTTCGGACGGCGGCCTTTTTCATCTGCTTGTAAAAACCCCGGTCAATGAATGATAGAATTTCCAACAACCACGGTCAACCCATCTGTTTCGTGTGGGAGCGATTTTAAAAAGTAGGTAGATCAAACCTTATATTCTATAAGAATTTCACGCAGAGCACGCTTTAAGTGGAAGAAAAGTAGTATCGTTTGGGGGATAATGGTCGGTTAATGGTACGTTCAAAAAAATAGACTCTGCGAGCTCTGCGTGAAACACTCTTCTTTACAAAAACTTGCACAATTTACCTACTTCTCGAAAGCGCGCCCCTTCCTCCACTCCGGGTTGACAATGAACTGCAAAAAACCTACATTACAAATATGAACTACTACTACATATTTGTAAAAGAAAGATTTCATGCTAATCAATAGGATCCTGGGTGAGCAGCTGAAACGTCTGGATTTACAATACCCGATTGTTACGATTACGGGGCCGAGACAGTCAGGGAAAACTACGCTTTGCAAAATGGTCTTTCCTGAACGGGCTTATGTCTCACTTGAAAATCCGGACCACAGGAGATTGGCGGAATCTGACCCACGGGGATTCTTTGCTACGTATTCCAAAAGCACCATTATCGATGAAATTCAACGAGTTCCTGCGCTTTTCTCCTACATACAGGAAATCGTTGACAACAGACAGTCCCCCGGGCAGTTTATTCTCACAGGCAGTTCCCAATTTGAACTAATCGAATCCATCACTCAGTCATTGGCTGGTCGAACAGCTCTTCTTAAGCTTCTTCCCTTCTCCTACGATGAAGCCTACCCCAATTCTGCACCCGCTATCAATCATATGATGTTCCGGGGGTTTTTCCCAAGAATCCATGACAAAGAACTCAATCCTTCCGAAGCCTATGCATTCTATTTGGAGACCTATATTGAGCGTGATGTACGCTCTTTACTCAATATCAAAGACCATTCCACTTTTGAGCTTTTTATCCGTCTCAGCGCCGGCCGTACCGGCCAGATTCTGAATATGACTTCTCTGAGTACCGATGTGGGGGTCAGCATACATACAATCAAATCATGGCTCTCAGTTCTTGAAACCAGCTTTATCGTGTATATAATGCAACCGCATCACGCAAACTTCCGCAAACGCCTGGTTAAGTCACCCAAGCTTTACTTCATGGATACAGGATTGGTATGCTACCTGCTTGGGATTACGAATCCGGTTCAGCTTGCGACTCATCCCCTCAGAGGAGCAATTTTTGAAACTTTTGTCGTTACCGAGTTACTCAAACAAAGTTTCAACCGCGTACGACGGCCTAATATCTATTTCTTTCGCGACAACACCGGGCATGAGATAGATGTGCTCATCGACCGTGGTTTAACAGTGCAACCTGTTGAGATCAAATCGGGGGCAACGATCAGGACCGATTTCTTCCGAGGACTGGAATTTTACAAGGCACTTAACCCAAATGCCGAACGCGGGGTACTTGTTTATGCCGGAGAAGGTAATCAGAAACTTAAGTTTACCGATGTGCTCGATTTCCGATCGTTAACCAACCTTGAAGTTGGACGGTAAGCATCTACACCGGCGAAATAATCGAAGTACCGGAAATCCATTACCTTTATTTTGCTATTTCGTTATCTTAACGAAAAACACAAAAAAATAAGAAGGGTATCAGCAATATTTCGTAAAACATATGTAAATCTCATCAAACCCTTGACTTCACAGTTGTCATATGCTTTGATTTCTGAAATTGACTTATAAACACCCTTCATATACTAGAAGCAAGTGATAATGAAAAAGAAAAATGGCGAATTACTATCTACGCAGACAGATCAATGGAATACGCGTTTTGGATTTTATTGGTATAATGATCAGGAAATCTTCGAATTTTCTCAGGAAGATTTCAACCGCCGTGCGGAAGAATTTGCAGGAATCGGGATCAACCATGTTATCACTTTCAGCTGCACCCATTTCAGGTGGTCCTTCCGGAGGTACTGGGATCAAATTACCGAA
>CBDUZM010000541.1:0-2624 GCA_965371685.1 uncultured Spirochaetaceae bacterium
ACAAGGTCGGCACTCCGTTCCAGGAACTCTCTAAAGAGACTGATTTTCGTGTAAGGAAAACGAACCACAATCCGATCCGTTGATTTAAGCAGGAGATACCCGCCGGAGTCCTCCGCCCATTGGGCGATAAGATCGCCCAGCACATCGACATCGGCAACGAGAAGGGTGGCGCGTATATCGTGATACAGGGTGTTGTCCTCACTGAAAATCGAAACCGGAGAGAGGAGCAAAATTAAAAAAATGACCCGTAAATACTTGAGCATCTTCACATCCCCGCCTGTTTTATAGATTCCTTCAGGTTCTCGAAGCGAAGATCCAGGGCCGACTGGTCGGGAAAGAAGGCTTCCAGTATGATGAGCTCTTTCCGATCTTCCGCCGGTGTAAGCCCGACGAGGTAGAAGAAGGGCTCTCGATCTTTGCTCGTAAACAGGACCGCTTTGAAGATGCCCAGCTCCAGAATTTCCGTCTTTCTGTAAAACGGCTTTAAATGATAATCCAGGGCTTTCTGCCAGAAATCCCCGTCGCCCAGGGGCTGATTAGGGGTTGCCCCCACTCTGACACGGGTTCCTTCGGGGCTCTCGGCGCGGTAACGCGTTTCCTTTTCAAACACGGCAAAGGAATCCCCCAGTTCAAGGGGAATTTTCTTCACGGGGCTGCCGAGGTAAGAATGGAGAGGGTTGAGATTGGCGATCCAGTAAAAAGGAATTTGTCCTTTCTCGATCTCAGCCGGGGGGAGACGCGGAATCAGCTCGATCGTTATCCGCGAAAGTTCTATCCGTCTGTCCAGGAGCTCCAGAGAGATCTTGATGCGTTCGATCTCTTCTGTAAGCCTTTTTATTTCTCTCAAGATGGCAAGGCGCTCCTTCACATCCGTGGTCTTCTCGAGAAGCGCGTAGAGCCGTTCACGGGTTTTCGAGGCCAGATCGAGCCGGGTTTCCTGATCCCGGTAGTAATCCGTAACATCGTAGCTCGCTATCGATTTGTGTTTGGGTTCTCCCAGGCCGAGGATCAGCTCAAACAGCTCATGAAAAAGGTCGGCAGGCACTCTGATTACAACGGTCTGGCCGACGATACGTTCCACGTAACCGCCGTTTTCTTCCGCTATTTTGGATATATCTCTCTTCTTCTCTTCAACATCATCAACAACGAGCTGGCAGGCGCCGGAAAATACCCGTTTCCTCTTCTCCGGCTGCGGTAGAGTCTCTGTCTGCGATATGGGTTGAGGCTGAGAAAGGGCTAGGCTTTCCGCCGCATTATCCATGCTTACCGCTCTTTTGGACGCCGCCGGCGCATAATCTGCTTCCTCCGTTGCCACGGCCATTTCCTTCATTCCTGCCGGAAGTAAAGCACAGGAGAGTACAGTCACCGTAAATAGGACAGACGTGAAAATAAACAACACTCTTTTCATAATTTTAATCATTCGGATGACCGCTTGCCGCGCTCTGTGCATGCCTTTTTCGAAAATATATCATTTATCCGGCAATACAGCAAGTCTATTTTGTGCCCGGGCGGTTGACAGGGGTTTATCTTGATGAACATCCTATTGGATACCGTTTCGCGGGATCGGATATCATATTAATCATATTAAGGGATTCTTAACGCTGAGATCGGGAAAACGCGAGTAATCCCGATCTGCACTCCACAGAATGTCTATCCCGTTATCGAGACAAATCGCGGCTATTCTTGCGTCATGTACAACAGGCCCTGAAATATCCCCTTTCCGAAGGAGTGATTTTAACTTTATCCAATAGAGGCTCTGGCTTTCACCGATCATATTGAGAGTCGGGGCTTCCATCCAGCAGTCTATCTGGATCAGAGCATCCTCGATAGGTGTCGGTGGTTTGTAAATGCGGGGGTGTGTGACGATAGCTAAAAACTCATGAATACAGGGCCATGGAATAGCCCAGTCTTTTTCGCTTTCAGCAAGTTCTTTGACGCAGCATGAAGCTGCCTGATGAAAAGAGGAATCTTCACGGTGAGAATAGACCAGAATGTTTGTGTCAATAGCAATCAACTCCCTCTCCCTTCGTAAATGCGTCTCCTTATCTCAGGCCAGTCGCCTTCCTTCAAACCATCCTGCAGTCCTTCTCCGTTAAAGGTGTGCGTCTTTAATTTAAAGCTCTTTTTCTTCTGGTCTTCTACAGAAATAAACATTCGCACAGCCGATTCTACTACTGCCTTGAAGGTAGTTCCTCTATTCTCAGCTAACTTTTTTGCCTGCGAAAAAAGAGAATCTGACATATTTATGGTTGTCTTCATATGGCTAAGCATACCATATTAGCAATAGATAAGTCAAGTGATAGACACCGGGGTGGACGCCGGATTACTCCAACCGTTTCCACGGATTCATATAGCCTGGACCGGGCAGCCGGCGCAGCAGCCTGACGCTTTGCCTGTCATTGGACCTAATCCAGCGACTCCTGTTCCGTTATCGCCGTGGTCCCTGACCGCGACGTCTATGCTGACCACCTCGGAAAGGACCGCCGAAGGGAGGGCGGAACTTCACCATACCGCCTTCAATGCAAATGCCTTTACCGTGAACCAGAGCATCGGCTACTTTGCCGCGAGCCTGCGATACGATTCGTCCAAAAGTAGCTCTCGATACCTTCATGACCCTGGCCGCC
>CBDUZM010000542.1:0-2619 GCA_965371685.1 uncultured Spirochaetaceae bacterium
GCATCTCAGCTTCAACTTCTTTTTTTTTATATATTTTCTCTTCTTTTAATTTTGTTTCTATCCTTTCTGAAAGCCTGTTTGCTTTTTTTAGCTTGCCTGCAAGCATTTCGGTTCTCTGATCTTCTTTTTCTATATCTTCTTTGGCTATCTCGGGCATTGAGCTGTATGCAGAAAAATCCTCGATTTCCTGACAATGCCCGGACCATATTATGGAAAGCTTTGGAAGAACGGATTCTTTTTCAATAAGGTCTTTTCTCTTAAGCACAATTTTAACTGTTACAATTTCTTTGGATTTTACCTTGAAACTTATTCTACTGCTCTGCGTATTTTTTATCTGCTCTTTTACGGTTTCATTAAGATCCGTGTAGCAAGCGGATGTTATTTCGAAAACTGAAGATAAAATCCCATCAGTAGTATTATCCGTCGGGTTGAAGCACCTTAAGATTATGCCTTCCCCGTCTTCAGATCTTTTAAGTGCAGTTATTTTAAGAGCATCATCTTTGGATTCAAGCTTCAGAAACCCAAGTTCGCCGGGCAATTTTCCCGGATGACAATCTGTTTTTATACTTACGGGAGTTGAATGAAAATCTTCAGAATGCGTAAGTACTTTGCCTTTCATCCAGCCGCCTTTGTGAAAATATACGGCGTAGTTGAACTCCATTTCTCTCAAACACTGGGCGCCGGGTGTGTATATCATTGGACCTGCATCGCCGATTCTTGTCAGCAGATCGCCGCGGGCAAGCCATCCGACAGACCTGAAAAGAGTAAGGGCGATAGTGCCATGGTCGTCTATTACCTCATATTCAGGAAGTCCCATATTAATAACCGCGACCCCTCTCTCTCCATCCGTCAAATCAATGAATGATCTCTGCGGGAAGCTTGTAATGGGCTCAGGCTCTCTGGCGCCGAGGAGGACACGCCTCAGATTGGCAGGAATCTGGGAGTCATTGTAGGGGTTGGGAGCTATATCGTGCTCCACAACATCGAATTGTGTCTCTGCATAGGATATTTCAGCATTTAATCCTGTTGTAAACAAAACTCTCAACCTGTGATCTTTCACTGTATTCTTTATCAATGTCCTGAATTTGATGAGAGGAGAATCTGCATCTATTATGATATAGCTGACAACAGGCAATACTCTCAATCTTTTACAGCGCGTTTTCCTGTCCTCAGAGAGCTCCTCCGGAAGGCTAAGATTAATTTTTATTCTTACAGTACATCGTATAGGACCTTTCTCTATGATATCGATTTCCGCCTTCTTAGAAGAACGGATGAGAACAGAATCAAGATGTGCGGGAGAATAATTGTAAGTATCGCCTGCATCGGACCCATCCTCAAAAACTCCTAAACCCCTGTATGTGATCATGTTTATCTTATCAAGGATATCGAGCGAGCCGTCATTATTCACCTGAGCTTTGAGATATCTATTTTCTATGATATTCTTGTTCTCTACAATATTAATTCCTTCAAAAGAGGAAGCTCCCTCCTGTTTGCCTGATGAAATGAGGTGAACTGTCTTATAACCAAAGGCGGGAATGTTAATTAGTTTAATGTGAAAAGCATCATTTTTTTTCTGAACGGGAAGAATTACGCCATTGCCGTCAATTGCCAGGTTTGCATCGTTCCCCGGTTCTACTGTTACTGTTATAATCGCCTCCCTTTCCGTAAGGGATGGATTAAACACGATATATGTATCACCGGCGTTATCGACCCTGGAGGTATCGATCAGATTTCCCAGTATGTTGAGCTCATCTTCAATTGTTTTTCCTGCAAGATGCGTAATTTTTTTAAATCTCTTCTCCATGTCTGTGTGTACATCGTCAACACTTACTCCACAAATGCTGTCATGCGGATGATTCTTCAGGAGAAGCTTCCAGAGGCTAAGGATATTTTCTTCATTATAGGCGCCTCCCATCATCCAGGAAAGAGCCGTTATCGGTTCAGTATATTTTTCAATCAGTCTCTGGCATCTGTCATTCATTATTTTCAAGTAGATGCGGGCGGAGAGGGCGCCGGTAAATACAGAAATATAACGGCCGCTGTAAAGACAGCCGGTAATCTTCTGCAATTCCGGCTGCTCATCTTCAATCTCGGCTATGAGCTCTTCCGGTGTGCTCTGCTTGACAATAAGGTCTTTTATATGGATTGACCGGATATTTGGAAGAATATCATCAGGTACTGTTTCCTGGTCGTATCCGTTCATAAGCAGTATGTTGGATGTGGAAGCAAATGGCTTTAATTTTTCAACTTCGTTCAGTATCCGCTTTTCAAGAATTTCGGGGTAGTCAGCCAGCCGCATTGCATTTCTATAGCTGTCTAAAAGGTAGATAGTAGTAAGTGCAGAACCATCCGGTGATTCCCAGACAAACTCCAGTTTAACATCCACGGGATCCATTTCGACGCCACGCCAGACAAAAAGACCTTTTAAGCCGAATCCCTTATGAATTTGAACAGCCTGAGATATCTGACCGAAATTATCCAGCATCCAGCCCGCAGCCAGGCATGCGCCCAATTCTTGAGTCATCATGCGGCCGATAAGCAGATTTCTGACCAGGGACTCGCCGCTTACAAGCTGCCAGTCAGGCTGAAGGTAATAAGGCCCCGGCAGAAGTCTCTTCT
>CBDUZM010000543.1:0-2602 GCA_965371685.1 uncultured Spirochaetaceae bacterium
GTAATCGTGCTGTTCGTGTTAATGGTAACCGCAGAAGGTCCGATGGCAACCGGATTCGAGATCACCACGGTAACGGCCGCATCGGCGATGTTGGAAGAGGAATCGGTGACCCGCACCGTGACAGCTTCCGGAGCAGATGGCGCGTCATACTGCCCGCTGGATGCGTTTATGCTTCCCCCTCCCCCCACTACAGAGAATATATAGGGGGAATCGCCGCCGACGGCATTGAAATTAATGCTGCCGTTTACTTCCATTGTGACGATAATCGGGCTTATGCTCAAGGGTCCTGACGGGGGAGATGCTACGGCAACTGCTGCATCGGAGGTGTTGCTGTCAGAATCGGTCACTCTAATGGTGACAGTATCCGGTGTACTTGGCGCATCGTACTGCCCGGTAGCGGCAATAATGGCGCCTCCGCCGGATGTTATTGAGTAGGTATAAGGCGGCACACCCCCGTAGGCGCTGAAAACGACGGAGTCGTTCACAATCATGTCGATGCTCGAGGGGCTGATGCTCAAGGGAGTCGATGAGACAACGTCAACAGCGGCGTCGGCGGTATTGCTCGAAGAGTCCGCTACACGCACTGTAACGGTTTGGGGGGTAAATGGAGCGGTATAAACGCCGCTGCCTCCCCCGATGGCGCCTCCGCCTGCTGCAATTGAGTAAGTGTAAGGGGGATCGCCTCCGGCGGCGCTGAAAGTCACACTCTCTCCCAGCCCCAGCATTATGCCTACCGGGCTGATACTAAGAGGGCCGAAAGCGACTACGTTGATTTCCGCCTCTCTCGTGCCGCCCGCGCTGTCGGTAACCCGGACGCTGTCGGTCTCCGGTGTTCCAGGGGCAACGAATTCACTGGTTCCCGGAGTAACAACACCGCCCCCTGAGGTAACCGAGTATGTGTAGGGCGGAACGCCCCCGCTTGCCGAGAAGCTGAAGGATTCTCCCACAAGAAGTGTGACAGCGTCCGGGCTGATGGCGAGGGGAACCGTATTTTTTCCGTCCAGGACATCTTTCAGGATAAAATTGTTACATCCGGACAATGCGAAAACGGTTATAGTGACTATTGCTGCCGCATAAAGCATGCGGTCTCTGCTAAATAAGCTTTTCTTATGTTTTCGAGCTGTTTTGTGTGACTGTAAAATCTTTTCGGTCATGTCTATTACCTCTCTTCCTCAAAATCTTACGAAAAGATACAGCGATGGCGTGTATCCCATAATGGTTTGGGACTTTTCAAAATACACGGAAAAACTGGAATCTATAGTTATGCCGATGGATCGGCTGAAAGACAAATTTATACCTATCCCGCCCAGCACAAATGGAATGACCTTTATCAACATACCGGTCTGATTGGGATTCAGGGCAAGAATAACCGGACCGCCCGATATCCTGAAAAAGAGGTTTACCCACGAATCTATCCCCGGGGAGCAGCGGATATCCAATCCAATCGGAATGAGCATGCTGTCAGCCCTGGCGATAATTCCCTCTACCGTGAATAAGTTCAGGCCGGTGTATATGCCCAGACCAATCCAGCAGCGTGCCAGAGCAAAGCGGTAGTTACCGTAAAGACAGGGTACATAACCGATCCTGAAATACTCACTGGCGTTTCCTACAGTAAGGAAAGGCGCGAAACCCAGGGACAGTTCCAGGTGCTTTATCTCAGTCACAGCCTCTTTTCGACCCGGGACCATCGTCATTTCCCCGGATTCGCTTGATTCCGGACCGCCCGCCGCAGGCCCCTTCGTCGTAGAATCGCCCCGGGTTGAATCGGTTGAATCGCCTGCCGTGGATTCAACAGGTGTAATGCTGCTGCCGGGAGCGGCGGCTTCGGCATCCGCAATTTCGATTCCGGCCTTTTCGATAATTTCATTTACAGCTTCCGCCACGAGTCTATCAAAGGCCAGGTCCATCTTTCCCTTCCTGGTAACGGACAGCAACTCTCTGCGCTCGCTCACATTGTGGAAGTGAAAATCGATCGAGATATCCTTTCCTGCCAGGATGTAAAATCCGGCTAATAAATAGTCCGCGCCCTCTTGGGTTCCCAGTTCATAAAACCTGTCCCAATTCACAGAACTTATTCCTTCGGTCGTATCTGTGGAAGAGAAATTGAAATCCCCGGGGCCTTCTATGGCTTGAAATCCCGCAAGCTCCATTTCAACCTGGATAGAGTTGCAGACAGTCCGCTGGAGGGTTTCTTCCTTTCCCTGCTCCCGGGGAAAACTAAAAATGATTACTGTACGACCCGGCGTTTCGTTCTCTTCGGCACTGACAAAGCTGCAGGGGGTAGAACAGATAAGAAGGCCGGTTATTAGAATGCGGACTAACCGTCTGCAGGGGTAGTAGTGGTTTTTAGGCTTAAGAAGTTGCATATTTATTGTGATCTCATAATGAATTCTATCGATATCAACCTTCAAGTCAAATTTATTGAGCGCACCAGATCAAATATATCACGCCGGCAGGCGAATATCCGGCAGAAAGAAAAAAAATCAAAGCAGCAAAGTCGACGATCTGTACCATGCAGGGAAATATGCCTATAATGGTCGGTACGACCGGGGGGATGATATAGAGTGCCCGAAATACCCGATTTGGTTTACATCGCTCAATA
>CBDUZM010000544.1:0-2601 GCA_965371685.1 uncultured Spirochaetaceae bacterium
TTTTCTTTTTATTAATTCAATATTTATTGGGTTGCGGGTGAAACCTGCGATAGGAGGAGAGAAAATGAAAAGTAAGAACATAACTATATATTTTCTTACATCCGCAGTCCTCTGCATGTCTTTGATGTTTTCATGCAGCGGCAGCCGGAGTGATCTCGAAGATGGGCTGTACGCCGAGATGAAAACTGATCGTGGCGATATCCTACTCGAGCTGGAATATGAGAAGACCCCTCTTACCGTGGCAAGTTTTGTAGGCCTGGCAGAGGGGACGATCCATTTTGAGAACAGCGAAGCCGAGCGCTTCTTTGATGGGCTATCTTTTTACAGGGTAGTAGAGGATTTTGTCATCCAGAGCGGCGATCCTACGGGTGAAGGCGCCGGAGGGCCGGGCTACCAGTTTCCCGATGAATTTTATCCAACCTTGAAACATGACCGTGCGGGGATTTTGTCCATGGCCAACAGCGGACCCAACACCAACGGCAGCCAGTTCTTCATTACAATAACAGACAGGGACCTTTCTTATTTGGATGGAATGCATACAGTGTTCGGTCGTGTGGTGGATGGTCTGGATGTGGCCCGTTCCATACGACAGGGTGATGGTTTAAAAAAAGTTCGTATTCTGCGTATCGGACCGGCAGCAGAGGCATTCAAGGTCGATCAGGTTGTTTTTGATCAGCTCCTGGCCAAGAACGAACAGGATATAAATCTCAAGGCATCTTTCAAGAGGAGGGAGGATATGGAGGCTATTAATAAGGAATGGCCCGACGCGATAAAAACCGAAACCGGCCTTCAGTATGTAATACTGAAGCAGGGAACAGGAAAGGAGACCCCCAGGACAGGTGACATGGTGACCGTGCACTATACGGGAAAGCTGCTGGACGGCACAGTGTTCGACAGCTCGGTGGAAAGGAATGAGCCTGCTCAATTTAAAATCGGCGAGGTTATTCCCGGCTGGAACGAGGCTCTTGTTGAAATGAAGAAAGGCGAAAAGCGTACTCTTATCATACCTCCTGAGCTCGGATACGGTGAACGGGGCTATCCGGGAGTTATACCACCGAATTCCTATCTCGTGTTCGATGTGGATCTGTTAGAGTTTTAAATAAGGAGCATGACCATGAAAATAGCCTTTATCGGTGCAGGAAGCTTCGGCTTTACACGGGGGCTTGTCAGGGACCTACTTACCTTTCCCCTTTTAAAAGATGCTGACATCACCCTTATGGATATCGATACCGAGCGCCTGGAATACATTACCCGGGCCGTGAAACGGATCGTTTCCGAAGGTGAGTATCCGGCTCGCATTGAGGCGACCATGAACCGGGCAGAAGCCCTAAAAGGGGCGGATGCGGTTATATGCACCATCCTGGCGGGCGGAATCGATGTATGGCGCCATGATATCGAGATACCAAAAAAATACGGCATCGATACCAATGTGGGGGATACGCGGGGACCTTCGGGAATCTTCAGGGCTTTGAGAACCATCCCTGTCATGCTTGATATCTGCCGGGACATGGAGAAGCACTGCCCCGGCGCCATCCTCCTAAATTATACAAACCCCATGGCCATGCTGTGCAGGGCCATGCAGAAGGAGACAGGCATCCGGGTTTCCGGCCTCTGCCACAGTGTTCAGGGAACCGCTTCCATGCTGGCGCGGTGGATCGGCGCCCCACAGGAGGAAATCAGCTACGTCTGCGCAGGCATCAATCACCAGGCTTTCTACATCAAATACGAGTGGAACGGGGAGGACGCTTATCCCCTGATACGGGAGGCTGTTAAAAAAAAGGAGATCTATAACGAAGAGATTGTAAGGAACGAAATGTTCCTTCACCTCGGCTACTATATAAGTGAATCCAGCGGACATAACTCCGAGTACAACTGGTGGTTCAGGAAACGCCCCGACCTGATCGAGAAGTACTGTACCCACGGTACAGGATGGAACCCCGGAGTATACGCCTACATCCTGGACGGGTACCTGGACCGTGAGAAGAGCTGGAAAGAGGATATCGATAAGTGGCTGGACAACAAGGAACCGTTGGATCTCAAGCGCGGCCACGAGTATGCAACCTATATAATCAACGCCTGGGCCGGCGGAGAGCCTTTCAAGTTCAACGGTAATGTGCCGAATACAGGCCTGATTACCAACCTGCCTGAAGGCGTTTGCGTTGAAGTCCCCGTTTATGCCGATAAGCAGGGATTCAATCCTATACCTATAGGCGCTCTTCCTCCCCAGTGCGCCGCTCTTGTTAACATGAGCGTGGCAGTAGAGGAAATGGCCGTGGAGGGATGTCTTCGGGGTGATCCCGCCATGGTCTATCATGCAATCGCCTACGACCCCCTGACAGCCTCGCTTCTATCGCTGGCTGAAATCAAAGAGATGGTCAATGAGATGTTCGAACAGAACCGGGACTACCTTCCCACCTTCAAGCATTTCAAGGTGTAGCCGGATGGGTCAATTATTTTTTAACGTCTAGAAAACATGAAAAAGCTAACCTTTCCTGCTTTTCTTTTTCTGCTTCTGTGTTTTCAACATACCGCATCAGCAAAACCAAGAATCATACCTTCTGCATTGATAATATATCCAATTGAAAAAGTACGGCCCGATGG
>CBDUZM010000545.1:0-2599 GCA_965371685.1 uncultured Spirochaetaceae bacterium
TTACACACATATCTTAAAACGTAATCTCTGCGCGAAACCTCTCTTCTTTACCTATAACTGCAAAATTTACCTCCTTCTTGAAAGCGCACCCTCGCAAATACCAGCCGCGAGGAGTTGATTTAGTAATGCACCTGCTTTACAATCGCATTTGTTTTAATGTCTTAAAAATCCATGTGCTTTGTCGGGAGGCGATCCAATGAAAAAAGTCCGAGCATCGATTCCAGTACCCTTAAAAAAAGTGAAAATGACAGATCTTTTCTGGGGCGGCCGACAGGAAATGGTAAGGAATAGAGCCATCCCCCACCAGTGGGACGCTCTCAACGACCGCCTGCCGGATGTGCCTCCGAGCCATGTGATCAGCGATCTTAGAAAAGCCGGTGGAAGTGAGAAAGGCGATTTCCAGGGTATACTCTTTCAAGACAGCGACCTGGCTAAATGGCTCGAGACGCTGAGCTGCAGGCTGGCCACCCATCCGGATGATAAGTGGCTGGCAATTGCCGAAGGGGTCATCGATCTTATCGAATCCTCACAGCAGGAGGACGGTTACATCAACAGCTACTTCACCGTTGCCCGGCCTGAGGATCGATGGACCAATCTGCGGGATCGGCACGAGCTTTACGTTGCCGGTCATCTGATTGAGGCGGCCGTCGCTTACTACGAGGCTACAGGCAGAAGGAAATTTCTAGACCTGATGTGCCGATTTGCCGATTACATAGGCACTGTTTTCGGGCGGGAAGAGGGGAAGAAAAGAGGATATCCCGGGCACGAGGAGATAGAGCTGGCCCTTGTCAAACTTTACCGGACAACAGGAAAATCGAGATATCTCGATCTCTGCAAATATTTCATTAACGAGCGGGGCAGCCAACCCTGCTATTTTACACTCGAAGCAGAGGAGCGGGGGGAAGAATCTATTGCCGGGAGCAGCTTCCGGAGCCCCCCTTATGCGCAGTATCAGGCTCATCTCCCGGTAAGGGAACAGAACGAAGCAGTGGGGCATTCTGTTCGGGCAATGTACCTTTACTGCGGAATGGCAGACCTGGCGATTGAAACGGCCGACCGCGGTCTGGCGGAAGCATGCCGGAGGCTCTGGCGGAACGTAACACGTCGCAGGATGTATGTCACAGGTGGTGTTGGGTCTTCCGCTTTTGGCGAGGCCTTTACATTCGATTCCGATCTTCCCAATGACCGCGCTTATACGGAGACGTGCGCCGCCGTGGGCCTCGTATTCTGGGCTCACAGGATGCTTCAGCTGGATACGCTGGGCGAGTACGGCGACGTGATGGAACGGGCGCTCTACAACGGTGTGCTCTCGGGCATTTCCCTGGACGGGGAGAAATATTTTTACGTAAATCCCCTGGAGGTATGGCCGGAAGCATGCGCTAAACGCAGCGATCTGAATCATGTTAAGACATCCCGCCGGCCATGGTTCGGCTGCGCATGCTGCCCGCCCAATATATCGCGGCTTCTCGCCTCCCTGGGGGGGTATATCTACTCGACCGCTGAAGATGAGCTGTTTGTTCATCTCTATATGGGAAGCGAAACAGTTGTTTAATTCGAAGGTGCAATGGTACGGTTGACGCAGGAAACGGGTTATCCCTGGAAGGAAAACGTGCGAATCGCTGTGGGTACGGAAAAGCCTATAATATTCAGCCTGGCTCTCCGTATTCCGGGATGGTGCGGGAACCCGCATGTGAAGGTAAACGGGCAGGATGTGGACACGGCTCGAAAGACGGCCAGCGGTTACCTGAAGCTCAGAAGAGAATGGAAGGCCGGCGATGTCGTGGATATTACCTTTCCCATGCCCGTGGAAAGGATCAGGTCTAATCCTGAAGTGCGTGCGAACGCGGGGAAGGCAGCCATCCGTAGAGGCCCTTTAATCTACTGCCTGGAAGAAATCGACAACGGCTGCAATCTCCAGGCTGTTTCACTTCCCGGGGATACGGAGTTTTCCGTTGATTTCAAGGCCGATCTATTGGGCGGGATCAATGTAATTTCCGGGCAGGCGGTTCGGACAACAGAGGAAGGCTGGGAAGGGCGTCTCTACAGTCAGGCGGAGCACGAAACCCATGCCGCCTCCATCATGGCTATACCGTACTACGCATGGGCCAATAGAGGTTCCGGAGAGATGATTGTCTGGATCCGGGAAAGCTGACCGATTTATCTGAGAGCTGAGAAGGCGGCATGTCGGGTTGTTATGCAGCCTGAGGACAAGTATAGTGTGGTCAAAATTTTTCATTAGGAGCGACAGGAAATGCCGAAGATAGCTTTTATGGGCGCGGGAAGTACGGTTTTCGCGAAGAACATACTGGGGGATGTTATGCGTACCGAGTCTCTAAAAGATTCGCACATAGCCCTTTACGATATCGGTAGGACGCGTCTGGAAGAATCGCGTCTAATGCTGGATGTATTGAACAGGAATATCAATGAATCCCGGGCCGAAATTACGATGCATTTTGGTGAAGATGCTCGTAAGGATGCTCTGCGGGGCGCCGCATACGTTGTTAATGCAATTCAGGTGGGGGGCTATGAGCCGGCTACCGTGATCGATTTCGAAGTGCCAAAGAAGTACGGGCTCCGGCAGACGATCGGAGACACCCTC
>CBDUZM010000546.1:0-2596 GCA_965371685.1 uncultured Spirochaetaceae bacterium
GTGTGCTTCGCATTCGGAACAACGAACGTGGCTCTGAAGAAGCATTTCGGCTATGCCTGCCGTGCTGCCGAAATTCCCATCGATCATGAAAAAGAAGCGAGAGCTGGGCACATAGCACGTTCTCGTTTCTCTGCCCTGGGGCTCTATCGAGAATAGATTAGGAAGAATTCTGGATCCGAGCATCTCTCTAATCGAAGTGTACGCCTTCTCTCCGTCCTCGAGTCTTGCCCACAGATTGATAGCCCATGATCGGCTCCATGACGGCTGGCCGCTACCGAATTCCAGGCGTCTGTCCAGCGATGCACGGGCGGCGGCAGCTAACTCCGGGGTATCGTGGGGTGTGATCCGGTCTCCGGGATAGAGGCCGTACAGATGCGAAAGGTGGCGATGACCGGGTAGCAGCTCCTCGTAGTCTTCGATCCATTCCTGGATACCACCGGTTCGCTTGCTGATCTGGATTGCCGGCAGCCTTTGCATCGCTCCTTCCAGCTCCATACGAAAATCCTGATCAGACTCGAGGTCCAGCTCATCGATGACATCCAGGCAGGTCGTGAACAGATCATGCAGGATCATCAGATCCATAGTAACGGCGTAGCTCAATTGGTTTACGGTTCCATCGGGCATACGAAAGAAATTCTCCGGTGAATAAGAGGGGCAGGTCACGAGCTTTCCGGCGGCGGGAGAGCCTTTCGGCGCCTCCATGAGAAAGTCAAGCATGAACCGGGCGGCGCCTTTCATCAGTGGATAGGCTCGGTTCTTCAGGAACTGATTGTCCCCTGTGAACATATAGTGTTCCCAGACATGTCGACAGAGCCAAGCGGCGCCCATCGGCCAGAGCCCGTGAATGCCGCCGATCGGCTCCGTTATTCCCCATATGTCGGTCATCAGATGGGTGACCCACCCTCTGGCGCCGTAGTGGATCTGTGCGGTTCGGGCGCCGGGTTTTACAAGCTTTTCCATGAAGTCGAAAAGCGGTAAGTGGCACTCTGTAAGGTTGGCTACCTCTGCCGGCCAGTAGTTGATCTGCTCATTTATGTTGAGCCAGTAGTTGCTGCCAAAATTCGGCTTGATGTACTCATTCCAAATTCCCCGCATGCTGGAAGGCAGGCTGCCCGGACGCGAGGAAGCTATCATGAGGTATCTTCCATATTGAAAGAGAAGCGCGGCTAACCCGGGATCGTCGGCGCCCCTCCGAAAGGCTGCCAGCCGTTCATCGGTGGGAAGGGATGATTCAACATCGTCGCCGAGGCGAAGGTCGACTCGGCGGTACAGGCGTTGGTGATCGGCTACATGGGCGGCTCTGAGATCCGCATATTTTTTCTCGGCTACGTTTTGAAGGCACTCCCCGCACAATGCCGCTGGATCAACGCTTTGATCCGTGGAATTCTTATAACTGCTCGCCGCAGCGATTATTATCGTGACTGCATCAGCGTTTCTTACATAAAGCCAGGTATTCGAATTGACCATTGGTCCGGCTCGGTGGAGTTTTTCGGAAGCGGCGACATGGTTCTCAACATCGGAATTGCTGATGGTTCCGTTATCGGCTCTCACAAGCGCCTGGGATGCAAATTTGAGGTGAGTGCCCCGCAGTTCGAGGCGATGGGGTGGCAGGATCCAGGTGTTGGCTTCCTTCTGTCTGCACATCGTGATGTCACAGTTTATCCGTCCCGGTTTGTCTGCGCTGATGTGAACGACTATCACCCGATCCGGGGCACTGGCAAAGACCTCGCGCACAAAGCGGAAGTCTCCAGATTCATAGCTGACACGGGCAATGGCCGTGTCCAAATCCAACTCACGATAGTAGTTCGTGGATTTTTCAATACCGTGAAAAATAATACGTAAGTCGCCCAGAGTTTGATGGGATTCGTAGCGAACCGGGTATGCCAGCATCTGCCGACCGGCCAGGCGCGTGGCTTCTTCGTTCCTGCCTTCGAAAAT
Source organism: uncultured Spirochaetaceae bacterium (assembly GCA_965371685.1). Lineage (GTDB taxonomy): Bacteria > Spirochaetota > Spirochaetia > SZUA-6 > CAZLRN01 > CBDUZM01. Next base: position 1,939 of record CBDUZM010000546.1, read on the forward strand.
CAAACGCCGGATTTCGGGGAGTGCCTTTAAAGACATCGGATTGTTCCTGTCGATGGGGCATCCGTCGTGGATCGACTCCTGGTTGAGCTGGATCTTTTCGAAAGTAATCCCTCCGTAGACCATGGCACCTAGTCGACCGTTTCCTACCGGCAGTGCCTCGTACCACGGATTATCTGGCCGCGGCTCGAACTCTACAGGCGATTCCCAGGCCTTAATTCCGTCGTACCATCCCCTTGCGGGTCGCTTATACCACAGCTTCATGTTGAAATACTCCTTCGAGTGCTGAAACTCTATCTTTATAAAGAAAAGCGAGAAGCCGTCATGCTTCAGGGCCGAAATGCTTGAGTATCACCAGGTCCTCTTTGTCGCTATCATTTGTCACCGTGACGCCATCTCGTGCAGCTCGAGCGGTTACGAAGAGCTCGTCCTGGGTCATCTGCCCAAATCGTATCATCGTGGGAGCTTCGATATCCAGAACACCATATTTCCCATGTCCCTGGATGACAATCAGGCCGTATCCAGCATCCTCCCTGATTGTTACCGATCTTTCGGGAAATACTGTCAGCTCCTTAGCGGAGAAGTCATCAGAATTGTAAACAACCCGGTACTCCTCGTAGCCCTCTTCCCTCATTTCTTCCAGAGCCCTGAGAGGCTTGGG
>CBDUZM010000547.1:0-2593 GCA_965371685.1 uncultured Spirochaetaceae bacterium
AGGAATTGGAAAACGCGTATAAACTGGCAATATATATGTATGAAAACAGTTATTAGCTGCAAAGGATATTATATATCTTTCGATCTAACCGCTGAGCAGGGATTACCCTTGGGCAAGTGGTAGACTTTAGATACAGTTGATGCTATTATGTGATTCATGAATGTAGTTCTTAAAGAAGTGACGACCCTGCGTGATCTAAGAAAGTTTGTAAAATTTTCTTACAGGCTGTATAAGAACCATCCATACTGGGTGCCTCCCCTTATCAAGGACGAGATGGATACCCTGAGGTGGGATAGAAACCCCTCCTTCAAAATTTGCAAGGCTAAATACTGGCTTGCATATAAAGACGGAAAAATAGCGGGAAGAATCGCCGGAATCATAAATGATAATTATATAAAAAAATGGGGTGACAAGTACGCACGTTTCGGATGGCTCGAATTTATAGATGACCATGAGGTTTTTACTGCCCTCTTCGGCGCTCTCGAAGAGTGGTGCCGGGAAAACGGCATAGAAGGAATACAGGGGCCTCTGGGTTTTACAGATTTCGATAAGGAAGGGATGCTCATTGAAGGCTTTGAAGAGCTGGGCACACAGCCCATGATCTACAACTACCCTTATTATCCTCAGCATATCGAAGCCTTCGGCTATAAAAAGGACGCGGATTGGCTGGAATTCGAGGTTCATGTACCTAAGGAAATTCCTGCAAAAGTACTCAGGGTTCAGGAGCTCGTGCTTAAGAGGAGCGGATTGAAGCTTTTCGAGGCAAAGAGAACAAAGGATATGAAGGTTTTCGCAAAAGACGCCATGCGGCTTGTCAACGAGGCTTACGCGGATCTATACGGTTTCGTGGAGCTTACCGAAGAGCAGTCGAATGTCTACCTGAAGAAATATTTCTCAATTCTTGACCCGAAATACGCAAAGGCGATTATAACTAAGGATAATGAATTAATTGCCTTCGGCGCCGCCATGCCGTCCATGTCAATAGCTCTCCAGAAGGCCAAAGGAAGACTCCTGCCTTTCGGCATCTTTCACATTTTAAAGGCTTTGAAAAATCCGAAGATCCTGGATATGTACCTCGTTGCCATCAAACCCGAATATCAGAGAAGAGGCGTTGCTGCCGTTCTTTTAAGTGAGATCACGAAGGAAGGTCTCAAACATGGGATAGTGAAAGCCGAAACCAGCGGCGAGCTTGAGGACAATCTTCAGGTTCAAGCGCTCTGGAAGACTTATCCTTCCCGGCAGCATAAGAGAAGGCGGGCTTATCTAAAAATCCTGTAAAGCATGTTCTTTTTGATGGATTCTCCCTAATTTTCATTTTTTCCCCGGGTTTTCCAGGTCAGAGTAAGGACTGCGGGCAGTATACAAAGAGTTCCCGCACAGGCGGCGGCAAGAGCAACGATAACGAGTATCCCAAAGTACATTATCGGTTTAAAGCTGGCAAAGGCAAAAACAGCCAATCCTCCCACAATAGAAACAGTTGTAAGCAGGATAGGTCTCCCCGTTATATCGAGGGATTCTGAAACAGCTCCGGCTATGTTGTTAGGATACTTCTTAAGCTGCCTGCGGAACTGGAGGAGAAAATGAATGGAATCGTCCGCGCCGACACCTATGGCAACACTGGACACCATGACGGTAATCATATCGAGAGGAACGGCGAGTACAATCATCGCGATAAAATTGAATATTATTCCGGTTATCAGGGGTATTAAAGTATAGAGACCAAACCGTAAAGACCGGAATGCGATCGTTGTAATCAGGAGTATCGACGCAAGAGAGATAAACATGAAAAGAAGATGATCTTTCTTTATTATGTCGGATAGGTAGACATATCTCAAACCGTTTCCCCAAATAGTCCACTCGATTTCAGGGGGAAGAATACTCGGTATGCTCACTTCCAGCCGTTCCAGTATCGCTCGAAAACGCGCTTCATCAATGTATTTCCCGGTTTCGCTGTTGAACACTCTCAGGGACAGAGTAATCCTGGAGAACTCTTCATTTGCGAGCAAGGCTAAATACCTGGATATATTCTCCCGGGAAGAGAAAGCTTTTAAAAAACGGGAAAAGAGGAGAATAAGACCTTTAGATTGAGGAATTTCACAAGCGCCTGTCACCGTTTCGTTAATATACTTAAGATACCCAATAAAGGAGGATATATACGAGATATCCGGGTTGGACAATAAATCCTCTTCCAGGAGAGAGAGCTTCTCGAGAACCGGTTGCTGGAGGAAATAATTCTTCTCGTTCTGCGGCGCCACAATAGTCACGCTGATTTCATCGAATCCTCCGATTTTTTCAGTAAGAAAGTACATGTCCTTCATCACCTTATCTTTTTGCGGGAAATAGCTGACCGCATCTGTAGAATATTCCAGACGCTTTGCCGATAAGCCGAAGAAGATTATAATGACAGCCCACACAAGGAGGACGGGGATTCTCCGTCGAACTACAAAGTCACCTAATTTTTTTATCAACCGCGTCAGCAGGCCTTGCACAACCTGGCGACTCTGATTAGAGCTGGGATGAGGCAAACGTGATAAAACTGCGGGAAAAAATAAAAGGGACAGCAGAGCGCAGCTCAGTATACCGAAGCTGGTAG
>CBDUZM010000548.1:0-2554 GCA_965371685.1 uncultured Spirochaetaceae bacterium
ATGCCGTGCCGCCCGATTTTGCCGAAAAGCAGATGGAAGCTGTTTTTTCTGATATAGGTGTTGATGCTGTAAAGATAGGCATGCTTTACTCTGCTGAACTGATTGAGACAGTAGCACAGGTATTGAAAAAATATAAAATAGATAAAATTGTCCTTGACCCTGTAATGATAGCCCAAAGTGGTGATAAACTTCTCCAGGACAATGCAATTGAAGCTATTAAGATACACCTGATGCCGCTTTCTACGGTCGTAACACCCAACCTTCCTGAAGCCTCGGTTTTACTGAATCGTAAATTACATGGTTTTGAGGATATTAAAAAAGGTGCTAAAGATCTGTCCGGATACGGCAGCCGGAGTGTGCTTATAAAAGGCGGACACCTTGAAGGCAACGACAGTACTGATTTTCTGTATCTTGAAAAAGAAGACAGGTTTGTTATACTGAAAGGAGAGCGTATAGATACTATAAACAACCATGGAACCGGCTGCACACTCTCTTCGGCAATTGCTTCCTGTATGGCAAAAGGGTGTGGAATTGAAGAAGCTGTAAGAAAAGCCAAAACATATATCAATGAAGCCATTCGTGCCGGTTCAAAGTATAAGATAGGCCACGGCCATGGTCCTGTACACCACTTCCATAAATTCTGGGAATAGCGTTTTGTAAGCGTTCGCGGAACGCTGAAATTAGAAAATAGAAATTGGAAATTTGGCAGCCTTTTTGGCAAACTCGATCCTATACATCACGCCGGATATCTTTCCAGCTTATGGTATTGCCGGACTGAATGTCATCTTTAGCCTGCCAGGCTGGAAACGGTTTTTCGAGCATCCTTGATCAGCAGCATGAGTTTCATGGGGTCAATAGGTGATGGCTCAAAATCAAAGCGTTCATAAAATCTGAGTGCTTTTTCATCCTTTGCATGAACAAAAATCGCCCTGATTCCGGCAAGATCTGCAGCCTCCAAAGTCCGAAGGATGGCGTCTTTCAAAAGTCCGCCTCCGACACCTTGCCCTTGAAATTTCAGATCAACTGCAAGTCTGGCAAGAATCATTACAGGGATCGGGTGTCTGGCCAGTCCTTTTTTTGTTCGTTTGCCTGCGGTTTCATGTTCAATGGAACCTACTGTAAGAGTATAAAAGCCGATCACACTTATCTCTTTGCAGACCACAAAGGTCCGGGCAGAATTCGCCTGCTGGTTTAACATTGCGTAACGTTTTAGCCATTTGTTAAGGGTGGGGTTCCCGCAGTCAAAATCATTAAGGGAATGGTTACTGGAAAGAATGGCAGGGGGAGTTAGAGCTGTACTAATCAAGTGTTTATTTTTCCCACGGTGCACGATTCTTCATAAGCTTGCGCAAATTTGGCTTGGTTTGAGCCGGTCTTTCGAGAATTTCTTCAAAAGCCTGAAATGATTCATCATCAGCAAAGAAAATTTTCTGATCGCACAGAGCATTCTCAGCTGCCTCACATGCACTGGTCAGGACAAACTGCGTAATATTTCTACCTGTGATTTTAGCTGCTTTTCGGAGAAGAGCCTCCTGCTGCAGCGTTGCTCTGAATCCAAGCCGTGCTGTACAGGAAGTTTTATTAATATTTTTCGCTAAATTATCCATGATTTATCCCTTCTGATATGTGTACATACAAAGTACAAACATATTATCGAAAAGTCAAGAAAAACGTTAAACATCAGACCTCGTAATTTATAAAACAGATATTGTGATATCTAATGTTGATCGATTTAAGACTACCGATGGCGCTACTGAAGCATTTAACTATGACCGGCAATTAAATAAATCAGACTGGAAATTAGCCGGTAAAGCTCAAACAAGAAGTTTTTCCATTACTGAGCGGTTAGAGAGTTGGGGTTTACAATGGCAGATTTAGCTCCGAAGCTCAATATCTCACAGCCAGCGATCAGTATGATTGCTCAGAGTGGAGAGCAAATAGCACTATAATATGGATATTCACTTACGGATGAATAGAATCTTATAATTTTAGGGACGCAACCCATAGGTGCTGGTTCCACCCCCGTCCGATGATCCATTCTCCCGGCTTGCTAAGCCGTACAGCTTGTCTTATTCGCTCGCGACAGGAAATCAGGGAAGAAAGGCCCCGCAAATCAATCCGCTGAAGCATCAACCCGAATTTGACCAAATGACAATGCCCATCAATGATTCCCGGAATTATCAACCTGCCTGGTAATTCCATCATGCAAGTTTTGGCCGAGCAGCTATGTTTTACCTCTTCTTTGCTTCCGACTTCCAGTATCCGGTTATTATGAATGCTGATGGCTTCAGCCCAGGGCTGCATGGGATTATTGGTAAAAATCCGTGCGGAAAAAATGGCCAGGTCCATAACATATTCCTTATATTTGCGAGAAACGTGAGGCGTTTGGAATTCAGGTCCTATCCGCGATGAAATATTCCGGGTGTGGCGCCTGTGTGATTTGATCCGTCGATCACTACGACCCCGTTTACTATAACCGTTCGGAGCCCTTGCGAAAAACGGCAGGGGTTATCGTATGTCGCTGTGTCGCCAAAGGTTTTCGGGTCAAAGAGCA
>CBDUZM010000549.1:0-2525 GCA_965371685.1 uncultured Spirochaetaceae bacterium
CTTCTTTAGCGAGGGACTGATACAAGGCCAAAAACGACCCGAATCTGCCCCGATTCCGACCGATTCTGACCCCATTTTGTACCTATTCTGCACCCATTCCGACCCGATTTCGACCCCCTAAATTGCCCCTGAATAACTGGTTAATTTCTGGGTCTTTCAGAGAAACGTATACTTTCTCTGAAAGGTAATGATAACAACAAGTTAGAAGTGGCGACGTTGCGGGATTTTTGTCTTCAGAGGACAGTACCGGCTACTGCCACCTTGTCAGATTTTAGAGATGCACCGTGTATCCAAAATCCGCCTCTCTTGCCGGTTAGCTCGATTCCCCGATTTGGGCCACTTCAAATTCAATCCCCTCTCTTTCAGTCCCTTTAAGCTCCAGATATTTTTCGCATACCAACTCCAATGTCCTGGCTTTGGGATTCCGCGTTCCACCTACTTCCTCTTTCGCTGCCTCGATGGTTTCGTCCCACAACTCCGCTTGTTTTCTATCAAGTACCAGGGTAAGGACCGTCGGCGCTTCGTCGTCTTTCCTCTGCGCCTCATCCTCCAACTCATCTGCGAATCCTTCCGGCAATTGCATCAACGATAAAAAGTCTTTGATCTCCCCCGTGTCATAGGGAAGCGTTGCTTCAAGGTCCGATAGTGGGATATCCTGTTGCAGGTCGTTCAAGAGGCTGCTGAGAAGCGAAGGAACCGATTCGCCTTTCATCGAATTGAGGTTTACCGACAGAATCTTTGCCCTCTTTTCATCGAGATCCTTTATGACAACGCACGGCACTGTCTTATGCCCGAGCTTCTCCTTGCAGACCTTCCACCGGTGAAAACCTCCGAGGATTTCGAACCGGCCACGCTTCTTTGGGTGCTGCCGCACGACCAACGGTTCAACGAGCCCCTCGCGATTTATATAAGCCGCCAGTTTCTTCTGCATCCCCTCTGCCATCCTGTTCACGTTCCACGGATTGGGGATGAGCTTCTCAACATCGATTTGTATCACCTGCATTTCTATTTCCTTCCTACAACGAGCAGTTCCTGGTTACGGCTGCGGCTCTCCTTACCAGCCAGCCCGGTGCAATGCACATAATTAATCGCTCTGCCCTCTACATGGGGCCGGAATTTCTTCATAATCGTGATGATCCCATCAAGATCGATCCTTTGGTTCCCGTAGCTCAGGATCCAAGTTGGAATGTGATCGGCTGCCTCGAACAACCGAGGTAATATTTGTTCTGGGAGCTCCTTGGAAAATGGATTCGGTGGAAGTTTTTTGTCCGGCGGCCCACCACGGAGCAGATCGTCAAGTGGCTTCAGTGCTCGTTCGTAGCTTTGCGTACCCGAATAGGGAGGATCCATGTAGCAGATATCGCCTTCGGTATTATTAAGAAACTCCATAACATCGCCTTTGTGCGCTTCGTTTTCGTGACCATTAGAAAATATTCCTGCATTAATCTGTTTTCTCAGTATCTCAGCTGCCCGAATCGGGTGCCGCGGGATCCCCCGGGTGTTGAGGTCGCGAACGTAATTTGGGTTCATCTCCTCCCAGTCACCGGCTGCAGCCTGGCGTATAATCGTTTTGGCGCCGAAGTTTCCCATTGGACGCAGTCGGAGTGCATATTTCACAACGAGCAGCAATGCGAGCCAGCGTTTTACGCCTATCATGTTCGCTGCATTGGCGAGAACAGTATCCAGGTAGCGAGCGTGATCGATCGGGAAGACGTCTGGAGCGAGATGAGTCTCGGTATAACCTGGCTTATCGACTGGCATCGCCAACCGCACCAAATCCTCATACTCAAGCCGGACGTGACTGTTTTCGATCAATGCCTTGCCGACGATATGGCTTCGTTCAGCAAAATCATTACACCGGACCTTATAGCCTCGCGCTTTTGCGTACAGACTGACGCTGCCGCCTCCGAGGAAACTGTCGATGAACACTGGTGCTTCATATGGCAACGGTAGCTGTTTGAAGATTGCACCCAGCAATCGGCGTTTTCCTCCGAAGTAAACGGGTAAGGCTTTAAACATTCTCAACAACACTGCCTCCTCTTTCATCTGTGCTCTTTTTGGGGATGGCGTTCCCAACCGGATCAGCTTAGATCCCACAAGCGTTCCCGCTTACTATTCCCCCGGACTCCATCCATGCTGGCCTCATATACTACAAAGCCCCAGACCTATGGATTGGGGACAATTTTTCTTAACTTTTTTTCAATCGAGAGGGCATATCCGCTTACTCGAAGTAGCCCTGTGAATATCACCCCTGGCTAAGTTCCTAAAGAAATGCCGGCAGCGACTGGTATTGAGAACGGGTAAAGAAGAAATGGTGGTGGTTATAAGATCAACACCTGCATGATGGAAGAGATATTTTCACCTTCGCTTATGGCTTTCAGAGACAAGGCCCAGGCGATCACTCGAAGAGACGATGGAACATTTGGAACATAAAGGGAACATTCAAATGTTCTACTTCATCTTGCTTATTTTCAATCACTTACTCTCTATAGAACATAAAGAACATATATATTTATATAGGTATA
>CBDUZM010000550.1:0-2514 GCA_965371685.1 uncultured Spirochaetaceae bacterium
CTGCTGGATGTGCACGAGCACACGAAGCATGCGTTCCTTGTACTGCTGGAATGTCGTCCGTTTCATCTTCCGCCTACGCTCACCCGGAATAGTACACTCTTTTCAACGGGAGTGCTTGACTGCATTTGCTAATTTTAATGACGGAAAGCATTTTAACAATAAAAAAAGATTCTAGAAAGAACGTGCATTTTGCCTTTCTTTCTCCTATATTTATTTAAGAGGATACACATGAACACTAACCTTCGGGGTAAAAACCTCATTACTTTTAATTCCTGGGAAACCCGGGAAATCGACCTGGCACTGGCGGTTTCCACCGATCTCAAGGTACGTCATGCGGTGGGCAATGTTCCGGAACTGCTTAAACAGGCAACTTTATTCATGATCTTCTTTGAGCAGTCCACACGCACCAGGAATTCCATGGAAGCCGCAATGACCCAGCTCGGAGGCCACGCCCACGATCTAACCCCCGATAAGATGCAGGTCACCCACGGTGAATCCCCCAAGGATACGGCCCGGGTGCTTTCAAGGATGGGAGAAGGCATCGCGATTCGAAACTGCTTCTACGGTATAGGCAATCGCTACCTTGAAGAAATTGCTCACCATACGGAAGTGCCTGTCATATCCATGCAGGATGATGTATATCATCCCCTGCAGGCCATTGCCGACCTGATGACAATACAGGAGCATTACAGAGGTTCGCTAAAAGGTTTGAAGGTAGCCGTATGCTGGGCTTATGCCACGAGCCATGCCAAACCTGTCTCAGTACCGCAGTCTCAGATTCTCCTCTTTCCCCGCTACGGCATGGATGTTTTCGTTGCACATCCGAAGGAATTTCCCCTCCAGGAAGCGGTGGTTGAGAAAGCTAAAGGGTTTGCCGAAGAAACGGGTACCACCCTCAAATTCGTACAAAAAATGGAAGAAGCGATAGAAGACGCAGATATCGTAATACCAAAGAATTGGGGAGGATTCGCATCTTTCTCCGACTATGCGGATGATGAGGACCACCGGACCGCGATGAAAGAGAATTTGGAAAAGCATCAGGATTGGATCTGCGATGCCCGGAAATTCTCTCTCGCTCGAAAAAACGCAAATGTAATGCACGCCCTCCCCGCCGACCGGGGAAAAGAAGTGACTGACGATGTACTTGACAGCCCGGGCTCCATTATCTACGACGAAGCGGAAAACCGGCTCCACACAGCCAGAGGACTTCTGGCCTTATTACTGGGCGGTCGAGGATATTAAACACAGGGATTGTCGGACCGCGGTGAAAAGGATGTGAAGAGGAGCAGCTTTTGACTTTTTACTACAGGTGCAGCGAATGTGGCAAGCTCTTCGATATCGGCCCGGAAATCATGCTCTGTCCGATATGCTCTAAAACGCAGCTCCCGGATAAACCTCTTAGAGGAATCCTGGAGGTGGAATGGGAGGGACAGGCGCCTAAAAATCCGGGGCCCCTCGATCTCCTTCCCGTACCTAAAGAGTGCTTCCCCCCTATCCCCGTGGGAAATACACCCCTCTGGGAACCGGAGCTGATGAGAGAGAAGCTCGGTTTCCCAAAGCTCTATCTCAAAGATGACAGCCTCAATCCCACCGGTTCTCTGAAAGACCGGGCCTCCTATCTCGTAGCGGCTTTCTGCCGCCAGCATGGAATAAAGAACGTCGTCCTCGCCTCCACGGGGAATGCAGGTTCGTCTATGGCGGGAGTAGGCGCGGCGGCCGGCCTTGCCGTCACTCTCTTCATTCCTAAAAACGCTCCACAGGCGAAGCTGGTGCAGGCTCTTCAGTACGGCGCGGAGTTGATACTCGTGGATGGCAGCTACGACAAGGCTTACGATCTATCGCTGGATCACTCAAAAAAAGTCGGTGCTCTAAGCAGAAATACAGCATATAATCCGTTGACCATTGAGGGGAAAAAAACAGCGGTCATTGAAATTGTCGATCAGTTGAAATTCACGCCGGACTGCCTCTTTGTCCCCGCAGGCGACGGGGTGATTCTCAGCGGAGTGTACAAAGGTTTTCGAGACCTCCGCAAGATAGGCAGGATACAGCGTATCCCTAAGATCTTTGCAGTCCAGACAGAGGGAAGCCGGGCAATCAGCAGGGCTTATCTGACAGGGGATTTTTCCGGACCGGTAAAATCGAACACACTGGCCGATTCTCTCTCCGTGGATGTGCCGCGGGGGGGGTACTATGCCCTGAAGCAGCTGCGAGAACATGGCGGGAGCTGTGTTGCGGTATCGGACCATGAAATTTTACTTGCGCAAAAAAAACTCGCTTCCGAATGCGGTCTTTTCGCCGAACCGGCGGCAGCCGCTTCGTTGGCCGGCTTTCTCAAAGCGAAAGATACAATTCCGCGGAACTCGGCGGTAATTCTTCTTATTACGGGAAGCGGGCTCAAGGATATCGTCTCGGCTGAAAAGGGAGTCAACAACCGCCTGTAAAGCAGACAGCTTCAGCTCTAGAAAAGATCCCGGATAGTCAAGCTCATAGCCATTGATATTACCCGGGTATTCG
>CBDUZM010000551.1:0-2509 GCA_965371685.1 uncultured Spirochaetaceae bacterium
GGAATATAGCAGAAGATTTAACGAACTAATGAATTCATATTCAGACGAATAATATGTCAGCAACATAACACATATATGCCGCCATTTTACAGGAGTATGGTTGAATTGACAGTTGCGAAAAAAACTTCTCCGGTTTCTTGATTCCGCCGGCTATCCAACCTATAATCGGATTCAGAGGAGTACATATGTCGGCAATAGAAACAATCTTCAGCCAAATTGAATCGAACAGAAAACAAATGGTCGACCTCCAGACATTGTTATGTTCCATCCCCGCCATCGCACCGGAAAGCGGAGGCGAGGGAGAGCTGAAAAAAGCTGAAGCTCTGGTAGATTGGCTTAAGCGTTATTCCATGAATGAAATCCGGATGATTGATGTTCCGGACAAGAGGGTTCCCGGCGGAAGAAGGCCCAATATAATTGTTACCATTCCCGGTAAAAAAAAGGACGCCAACTTTTGGATAATGACACACCTGGATGTAGTGCCTCCCGGCGACATGACCCTCTGGAAAACCCCTCCCTATGAAGCCCGGGAAGAAGAAGGGAAGTTGACCGGCCGGGGAGTGGAGGACAACCAGCAGAGTATGGTGGCTTCCATTTTCGCCGCTCTCTCTTTACAGCAGCTTGCTGTAAAGCCGCTTTATACAGTAAAGCTCCTCTTCGTTGCCGATGAGGAGGTGGGTTCCGAAAAGGGTATAAAGTACCTGCTTGAACACCACTCCCTCTTCCGGAAACAGGACCTTATTCTCGTTCCCGACATCGGCAACAAGACGGGTTCAATAATTGAAATAGCGGAGAAGAGCATTCTCTGGCTCCGCTTTAAAACCGAGGGAGAGCAATGTCATGCATCGGCGCCCCAAAAGGGCAAAAATGCCTTTGTCGCGGGATCGGCATTGGTTTTAAAGTTAAATGGCTTGAATGGTCTTTTCACCGGGAAGGATGATCTATTCAATCCGCCGGTTTCGACTTTTTCACCCACGAAAAAAGAGAGCAATATTCCCAATATAAACACCATTCCGGCAGAGGACGTTTTCTACCTGGACTGCAGGATACTGCCGTCAACCGGTATCGAAGCCGTCATAGAGAAAATAAACGAATTAATAAAAGAAGTGGAGGATGAATATAACGTACTTATTACATATACAGTAGAGCAGAGGGGGGAGTCGGAATCCACGCCTGAGGATGCTCCCATAGTCACTTCACTGATGCGCGCCATACCAAAAGTATACGATACCGGGCCTAAGGTGGTTGGAATCGGCGGGGGAACTGTAGCCGCCCCTCTCCGCAACGCTGGTTATGCGACCGCAGCCTGGTCCCGGGTAGCGCAAACAGCCCATATGCCGAATGAATACTGCCTGATCGATAACCTGGTGGGCGACGCAAAGGTTATGGCTTACATAATGCTCGAAGGTTAGAAACTGTCCTCCGGAGAAAGATTATCGTAAATAATAAGTACCCTTCCCTCTTCAAGAAGCTTTCTATTCTCTTCAAGGGATAGTAACCTATCTGCACTATCCGACGGGACGATAAAATCCGTGTAATACTTGCCGAATATTCCCCGGGCCATGATCGTTAAAGGAAAAGAACCGATTCTCGGGCTGAAATGTATTATATCCAAATCGTCGCTGTAAGCCGCCATACCCCAACTTTTCAGCCTGTCGGGATTACACATCCTCTTTTCCCAGACAAGCTTCATTTCCTCATCAAACATTCTCGGGAAGAGAGCCGGTTCAAAGGCAGACCTGACGGGTTTGCCAAACACATCGTACTCCCCTTTAGCGTATATCACAATACCGGTAAACGGTTTCGTAGATACGAATCCAAGCACATTATTTATCGGGAAAGCGCGTACATGATCGATGAGCGGCGCAAGCAGCCCTCCGTCTCCGAAAAGGGGATAGGAATACCTCACCCTTATCTTTTTCATATCCGGTGTATAGCCGGCAGCTTCTTTCAAGCCTCCGGAAGATAGGAGCTGATAATGCTTCAGGATCTCCTCGTCTGTTTCCAATATATCACCCAATTTATGAACCGAATCTACGGAGATATCCCAGATAGACTCGAGAAATACTCCAGGCAGGTCGTTGTTGATTTTCTGCTCGACCTTGTAACGGGATTTTGGATCGACCGGCCCGGTCGGTTCATAACTGGCCTCTATGATGAGCTTCCCCCCCTTCCAGTCGAGGAACGAATGGTAGACGGGATTCACTTCACCGGATTGATCGTCGCCTACGGCAAATAGATTCATCGGGCTGTAAATGAGCAGAGCTGCGAGGAGAAACCGGATGAGAATTTTTATTTTAACAGTCATATCTCCCTTTTATCATCGGATTCTATTATGATAAGCCTTATATCTGCATACGATATAGAACGGCGCCCTGTCGATGTCAGCCTTTTTCACCGAAGTAAATACCGGTCCACTCCCAGCGGCCGTTTATTTCAGGGTCTGGAGGAAAATCCACCATTCTGAAAAAGAAGTACCAAGTACCAACCTTATATTACTGCCAGTTGC
>CBDUZM010000552.1:0-2508 GCA_965371685.1 uncultured Spirochaetaceae bacterium
GGCTGTTATGATCACCCATGTGGGCGGTCTTAATACTGCAGCGGACACGATCCTGCATCTTCCGGAAATTCCGGGGGGGAAGAAGTTGATCTATACACAGACCAGCATGCCTCTGACAGCAATAGACAGCTTCGAAGAGCTCGGTGGTAAAGATCCATTTTACCGCAAACTCGCCGAATTGACAGACAAGGCCGGGGGGCTCTGGTCGGTAACCGCAGAGGAGTACCTTCTGCAAAACGCGCCTCCCATCGCACCCTGATAAAAATTAGAGCGCAGAGGATAGAAAGAAAACCGGTTGTTGTGTATAGTGATTTTAAGCGGTCCGTTATAGGGTTGCTGTCTATCGTTGCCAACCATCGGTGCCAGGAGGGATCCTTTTTATGGAAAGACGAGAATCAAACCGAAAAGAAATTAATGTGAAAATCGATCTTTCACTCGACGAGAGGACTATTCACTGCACCATGGTCAATCTCTCGAAAGTCGGAGCTCTTTTTAAAATCTACGCCGCGGAACAGGACAGTGTGTATACCGAAGACCTCGGTGAAATGGCTCATTTTGTGGTCAAGGTTAGCTCGGAACCCGACCGTAAGTATACCGGAGAGATTATCAGGATGTTCCGCCGGGATGATGATAAATATATTGCCTTGAGGTTTTGGGAAAAGTATAAAGAGCTTAATTGATTCTTCGAAAACAACCCCTGAAAGCCTTGAAACCGCAAGTAAGACTGTAAGAAACATAGGTGTCTATAGTCATGATCTTTAATGTAGGCTCCGATAAACAACTCTTCCTCGACAACCGGTGGTTCTTCTCCCAACGCGGGATGACACTCTGCGTGAATCCTCCCGTAAAATGCGAACGCGTGATATTAGCGGACAGACCCTGGGAAGAGTTCGGTATCCACGGATACAACTCCGTTGTTGAGCACGACGGCAGGTATCATCTGTTCTACGATGCTTGTGCCAGGGGTTTTGGCGAGATGCCGGGAAACCGTTCCATCTGTTATGCCGTGAGCACAGATGGGATAAATTGGGAGAAACCGAACGTGGGGCCGTACGAGTGGAACGGTATTGCGGAGAACAACATTGTGCTTCCCGGCTGCAACGGCGGCGTTATGGTCGACACAAACGGATCGGCCGAACATCGTTTCAAGGCGCTCTGCCTTGTACAGGAAAATCCCTTTTGGCCGGAGTCGAAGGGGGCTGTGTGCGGCAGGTACGGCGACCACAGTTTTGTCGAGCTTTACCTCTGTACCAGTCCTGACGGAATCCACTGGAAGCGCCACACGCCCTGCGCCCTACCCCTTTTCCACGATACAGAGAATGTGCTCCTCTACGATACTCGTCTGCGAAGGTACGCTGTCTATGTTCGCTGGTCGAGTGAAGGTCGATCAGTCGCGCGGATCGAGTTGGACGATCCTCTGAAGCTGCCCTGGCCGTTTAAAGACCATCCGGATGCGGTGCGCGGACCGGGGCTCTCCCGCCATCGAATCGGCGACGAGTTGCCTGAAGTTCTCAAGTGCGATGAGCTGGATCCGCCGGACACAGATCTCTACACGCCTTCGGTCCATCAGTACCAGTGGGCACAGAACGCGTATCTCAGCTTTACAACACCCTACCGCCACTATCCTGTCGGCGACACCTCCGACACCACGCTGCAGGGCAAGGATGAACGGGGGCGTTACAAGAATGACGGCCCTGTCGAGATCCAGCTCGCAGTCAGCCGCGACGGGATCCGCTGGACGCGTCCCGATCGAAAACCGTATGTACGCTTGGGACTGGCTGGGAGTTGGGACGGAGGTCAGGCCTACATGGCCCTGGGCATGATCCGCAGGGGAGATGAGATCTGGCAGTACTACTGCGGTACCCTTTTCACCCATGGCTCGTACAACCATAAGTCGAGTGGCCGCGGCGGCGGACTTCGCAGGCTCGTGCAGCGTCTTGACGGTTTCATCTCGGCGGATGCCGATTACACAGGCGCCGAGTTTACCACCCCGGCGCTTACATTTTCCGGTACGAACCTGAAACTGAACGCGGACTGCTCAGCCCTCGGCGAGATATGGGTGGAGATCCGTGACGAGGAGGACCTCCCGATCCCGGGCTACACGCTGGAGGAAAGTATCAGCATCGACCGGAACCACATCTCTGCGGCGGTCCGGTGGAAGGAACGCGGCAGTGTAGGTGATCTTGCCGGCCGTCCGGTTCGGCTGCACTTCAAGCTGCGTGCCTGTAAGCTGTACGCGTTTCAGTTTGTGCCCGAAACATGACAGGTAAAGAACGGGTGCTCACAACACCGGGCATAGGTGTACCTGTAATCTCCATTCAAGGAGAAAGTAATGGCTGAGGAAATCGAGCGTAAATTCTTGCTGAAAAATGACACCTGGAAAACAGCGGCATCCGGAACCCGTTTCCGGCAGGGCTACTTATCGACAGTCAAGGAACGTACGGTCAGAGTCCGCCTTGAAGGCGACAGGGGATTCCTTACAGTTAAAGGGCTGTCAACCGGCGCCGT
>CBDUZM010000553.1:0-2506 GCA_965371685.1 uncultured Spirochaetaceae bacterium
TTCCTCTGACTGGAATGTGCGTGAGATGGCACAGATGTTTTTTCGAAAGCTCATATCGCAGGTTATATAAACTAACCCAATAAATATTGAATTAATAAAAAGAAAATGTGCGGGTGAAACCGCTAGCAGTGAATAAACCTTTCTTAAGGTTTGTTCATCTTCAAGCTATCATATCAGAAAATCTTGATTTTTCTCTGAGTCTCTATGACTCTGTGGCAATCTTATTTGGTTGCGGTCGAAGGCTGCAATGGGTATTATATATAAAAATATATAAAGGAGTCTGCAAATGATTAAGAGACGGCTTCTCCATATCCTTCTTACAGGCATTCTGGCAGTTCTTCTCTTTTCAGGCTGCCATTCGGAAACAGCAAGCGAACTCCTGCCCGAAGAATACAGCCTGGAAACAGCTCAGACGATCAGTCATGCCACGGCCGGGGTTATATCGGCACAGGATTACATTCGTATTCGCTTTACCGAGTCTATGGTTTCGGTTGGACGTGTGGGCATGCCTCTCGAGGAAAGGCTGTTTACCTTCAATCCGCGAATCGCGGGCACGGCGCAATGGGAAGACCGGCAGACCCTTGCCTTTATACCCGGGGAGGATCTCCCCCGGGACAAGGATTTCTCCGCAGTACTCGAGCTGGCGGCGATCATGCCGAATCAGCATCCGTTTCCCTTTCATTTCAGGACGGCGGCCAGGGAAGTTGCTCGCTTTAGAGGGGATTTTGTGCTTAAAAATACGGAGGATCCCCATTCTCTCTCCTACAAGGGGACTATGAGCTTTACAGAACCGGTATCAATATCTCTCCTGGAAAGGTCGATTACCTTTCATCTTAGAAGAGAATCCGAATCACGCGGCAGAAAGATGTCCGTTGTATGGGAGAAGGGTAAAAACGATAAGGAGTTTATTTTCCTCGTATCGGGCCTGGTGCGGGAGGACGGCAGGCAGATAATGCATGTGCAGGCCGGGGATCCGGCACTGGGATTATCGATTCCCTTCGAGCAATCCGTTATTCTCGAGCCTTTGTCCACCTTTGCCGTAACAGACGTTATTCCCTGTACGGACGGACGGAATCCTGAAATTGTCGTGAAATTTTCCGACCCCCTCTCGTTGGATCAGGACCTCGCCGGACTGATCAGGACGGAGCCTTATGTGGATGTCAGTCTCAGTACAGTGGGGAATATAGTTTTCGTCACCGGGGAGCTTGAATATGGGGAAACTTACCGTCTTATCGCGAGCAACGGTATTCGCAGCGAGAGCGGAACGGAAACGGAGAACACGGAGGAGTTCACCATACTGGAAGATATTAAGCCTCAGATGCAGTTTCTTCAGAGCGGTGTCTTTCTTCCCACCACGGGGAACCGGAAAATATACTTTAAAACGGTAAACCTGAGACAGGTAAAACTGGATGTGAAAAGGGTATTCGAAAATAACCTCGGCCAATTTCTCCAGACGGAAAGACTTTCCAGCAGCAGGGACAGGAATGAACGCTTCAACTCGAGTTATATAAACCGTGTCGGTATCTCCGTTGCCTCGGAAAGTTTTTTAATCGGCGATGAGAAAAACGTCTGGTTGAACCATGAACTGGACCTGCGATCTCTCATCCGGCCGACTGACAAAGGTCTATACATTGTAAGCCTCAGCTTCGAGCGGGAGGACATGATATACAGCCTGGATGAAGAGCCGGATTATTACTGGGGCGATGATTATTACTCCAATCCCAATTCCTACGGCTACATCTACGCGCATGGAAGAATATTCAAGCCGGTTATTGCAAGCAATATCGGTCTTACCTGGAAAGCGGGAAAAAACCAGCAGATCGTGCTGGCTACAAATCTAATCGATGCCCAGCCGGCAGCCGGGGTTGAGGTATCTCTAATGAGTTATCAGAACCAGCTCATCGCAAGGACGAAAACCGTTCGAAACGGAAAGGCTGTCTTTAACAATGTTAATCAGAATGTTTTCTATGTTACCGGAGAAAAGGACGGGCAGAGGAGCGTTATAAAAGCAAATGAGATGTCCTGGAACCTTTCCACCTTCGACACACAGGGGGAGGATGTGGGGCCTGAAGGCATTCGAGCTTATCTTTTCACAGAGAGAGGGATCTATCGCCCGGGCGACATGATCTATCTTTCCGTTGTTATTCGAAACCGGAATGAGAGTTTTCCTGACAATCATCCTGTTACACTTAAGCTCTTCAATCCGCTGAACCAGGTCGTTTACGATGAGGTAAACACAGAGGGGAAGGATGGTTTTTATGGCTTTACCCTTAGCACCGGTGAAGATGATCCGACCGGCAGCTGGAAGGTCGAGGTCGCAGCCGGGAGCAGACTTTTTTACAAGACTATCAGGGTAGAAACGATTGTGCCTTATCGACTTAAAGTACTGTTAACATCGGAGAAGGAGAAACTGGAAAGCAGCGACCGCCATTTTTCAGGGCGCATGGAGTCAACCTATCTTTTTGGCGCCCCAGCCTCGAATCTGGAAGCTTCGGTAGAGGCTTCC
>CBDUZM010000554.1:0-2506 GCA_965371685.1 uncultured Spirochaetaceae bacterium
ACCGCTATCAGTGAATAAACCTTTCTTAAGGTTTGTTCATCTTCAAGCTATCATAGTCCATTCCTTTTCACTCGTTGGCTGTCCGCAAGGGGGTCCCTTGCAATCCCTCTATTAAATCCTCCGAAGTAACCGAATATTTCCCGAACATCTCCAGAAAAAGGATCGCTCCGCGTGTCTGCCACAATGCATCGTGCGTCTCAAAGGATTCCATTCCGGTAGTACAATCCCGCACGATAACAATCTCATACCCGCGCTTGCCCATCGCAAGTGTCCCGTAGTCCCGCAGGAGAATACATGCATTGGTGTTGAATCCCGCATAGAACAGAAAGAGAATACCCTGCTGCATGCAATAGCGATGCAATTCCTCCCCCGTGGCAATCACCACTTCTTCTCCTGTGGGTTGAACTGCAGGATGCATGGTCAGACCGGCGCGTAACTCTTCCCGCTCTCCGTCTCTCAACTCCTTGGGACGTGCATACTTTTCATACGCTCCGGACTTGCTGCGGAACTCGCGCGGCGGCCAGTTCGCCTCAGGCTCACAGGATGACCCCTCCTCACCGACTAACCGAACCCGGGCAGGATGTTTTTTCGCCAACTCCGGAGCAGGCGCATGGATAAGCGGCAGACCGGCTTTGCGGCACGCACTCAGCAAAGGCCGAATCTTCTGCTGAATGATCGCTTCGGAACGCGCGGCGGTATCCACAAGATAATGCCGGTCCCAGACATCCACAAGCACCAGCGCGGTCCGGGAAAGTGGGATCTCCCAACCCAGATGCGCATAGTCGGTATTGGTCTCCACCCATTCCACACCCGGATCTACGTGCCAACGATAGTAACGGGGGCTGATGTGCAGCATCATTCTTCTTTCAAATATGGCAGCATCAGGTGGTTCCACGGTGCTGTCTTCGAAATCCTCCCACCCAAAACCTTATATACATCGGGCAGATCAAATTCAGCAAGCACGCCGCGAAGGAGGGAGGAAAGCGGCCAGCAGGCAAGCGGGTGCTGCGTAAGCATCTCGTAACCTGGCAGGTAGTGCATAATCCTCACCCTTGGCTTTGAAGGATGCAGCAGCGCGGCAAACGTCACAATAATCGAGCCCAATCCTCTTCCAAACAGGCTGGTTTCCGAGGCGCCGTTTGCCAGGAAAAAATCAACTGTCCTGTAAACGTCATACACGCGTCGTCCCAGATAGCTTTCCCCCAGCATCTCGCCCGCTGCGGCATATAGATAGTCGCTGCCGTACGATTCGAAAAAATCCTTCGAGCCGCAGGTTTTAGGCTGCGACTGCCCGAATCCACGCGGGTCGACAACGGCGAGAGATCTATTTCCCTGTGTGAGCGCACGAACCTCCGGAACAGCTGCGACATCCTCTTCTCCCGATGCGTGGCCCACATACAGGACAACCTTCCCGGCAGGCGGATGCATGGCAGGATGCTCAGGCCCGTAAGTCGTGACCACTACCTGGATACCCGGTTCGGTCTCCACAACGAACTGCCGCCTCCTGTTCAGCTCCGGATTCCCTTCGCCATAACCATGCGGAATTCGGAAATGCGGATTGCCCGAAAAGACCGGGATTGCCAGCAGTCTTCCGGCCGCCTTTTTTAAGGCTGCTTCTCCTATTTTTCCGCGCTTCCCGACAAGCCTCCGGGCTGTTTCCCTCGTAAAGTCAAACACCCTTTTGCTTCCTTCGGAGGATGTGTCGCCTTCAGGAGTTACGAAGAGCCTTTCACCCGGAACAGGAGCGACACCTACTTCTGCACTTTTACCGGTTACACCGGAATATTTGAGGAAAAATCGGTACATGGCTTCGCGGTTCTCCTGGTAATAGCCGTGGGCGTGAGGTCCCGCAAAATAGGCTGCCGAATCGGCAGAGCAGCCCAAAAGCCTGTGCACCTTCCGTAGATCCTCGTAAGCTTCACGGGCGTATCGCTCGTCAAAAAAATCATCATACTGAGACAGGATCATCGTGGGCCGTGGAGCATAACAGAGAAGCAGATCAACTTCATCCAGCCCGGCGGCAATGATTCCCGGAGGGTTCTGTTCGGCGTCCGAAGGCAGCTCGTTTTCCATATTGGCGAGATATGAACACACAAAGCAGCTCGGTGCAGCCATGGTAAGGCGCGGATCCAGAGCAGTGAGGTATGTGGTGAGTGTTCCGCCGCCAGAGTTGCCTGTAACGCCGATGCGTGAAGGATCCACTTCGGGTCGTGAAAGCAGGTAGTCGAGAGCGCGCATGGCGTCCCAGACCCGCCATGTGCCGAAGAAGTCGTCTGCCAGTACCATCTGGTTTCCCATGATGTTGTGGCCCGCACAGAGACCGGGATTCGGCCCGCCGTCACCCGGAAAGAACTGACGGCGCTCACCCTGGGATATGGGGTCTATAATAAAAACAACGAATCCTTTGAGCACGAGCCCCTGGCAGAACGATTGATAAAGATCACAGGATTTTCCTTCCTCGGCATGGCCGCAGAGACCGAGGACACCGGGTAATTTTTTACTCGAC
>CBDUZM010000555.1:0-2505 GCA_965371685.1 uncultured Spirochaetaceae bacterium
ATATGCATGCTGCCCCCCTTTCCCTTGCAGCATCCCTTGGTTTTTCCGTAGAGCTCCGCGGCGATCTCCTTTAGGGGGATTCCTTTAGCAATAGCATGACCGTGAGGTCTGTGTGTTGATGCGATGACGTCCTTCTCATTAAGAGCGGTACATACACCCACAGCGCAGGCTTCTTCTCCAATGTATTGGTGCACGGTTCCGGGCATCTTTCCTTCAAGGACCAGATACCGTATCTTCTCCTCAAACTCCCTGATTTCCAGCATGGTTTGGTACATGGAGAGGACCGTATCTTTCCCTAAAGTCTTCATAGTTTTTATATAATCCATTCTAATTAAAACTCCTTTTCAAGTATTTCTTTTACTTTTTCAAGGAAAGCTGCTCCCTCCGCCCCGTTTACAATCCGGTGATCAAAGCTTCCGGTTAAGGAAGCAGCCCTACGGATTTGCATCCTATTCTCATCATCGATAAAGAGTCGTTTTTCATTCCTGCCCATCGCAATGATGCCGGCCTGGCCAGGGCTGATAATTGCGGCAAACTCTTCTATGGGGAAAACACCGAGGTTGCTGATGGTGAAGGTGCCCCCCGTAATATCATTGGGTTCAAACTTCCCGTTTTGCGCTTTCTCTGTGAGCAGGCGGACCTCGGCATCGATTTCCTGAATGCTCTTTTTATCCGCCTGCTTAACTGCAGGCACATAAAGCTCCCTTCCCGATGCCATGGCAATACCGATATTTATCTGATTATATATAAGATGCTTATTATCTCTACAAAACCCATTAATACCCGGAAAAGCTTTTAACGCTCGTGAGACGGCAAAGACATAGATAGAATAAATTGCCGCTTTTTTACCTTCCCTGGCAGTGTGCTGTTCACGCCAGCCTAACATCTGGTCTACAAAAACGGAAATTTTAATGTAGTAATGAGGTATTTCCGACTTGCTTCTCGTTAAATTTCTGGCGACAGACTGCTGATTGTTTGAAAGTGCTTCTTCCCTCCAGAGCGTGTCAACATGACTGGGGAGTTTTCCTTCAGGTACTGTTTCCGAAACAGCAAGATAGGCTTCCAGATCTGCTCGAACAATTAAACCTTTGGCGCCTGAGCCCTTAACCTTTTCCAGGTCAATTCCCCGCTTCTGAGCGAGTCTTTTAACCAGTGGTGTGGCTTTTATTTCCGAGACTGTCCTTTGCGGTTTTGTGCTCGAACTTAATCCCGGAGTTGATGTATCAACCCTAAGCTCAGGTGTTGAAACTGCCCGTGTTGCCCATGCCTGATCATCAGAGATTATTTCACCGGGCTTGCCAATCATCGCAATCACAGAATCAACTGTTATATCTTTACCTGCCTGACCGATTATTTTCAATATTGTCCCTGAAGCGAAGCTTTCAACTTCCATGGTGACCTTATCCGTTTCCACTTTACAAATGGGATCCCCTTTTTTTATAGTGTCTCCCTCTTTAACCAACCATTCTATCAGCATTACACTATCCGTGGTCTGGCTTAAGGGAGGCATCTTAATTTCCAATGCCATATTTATCTCCCTGTATATATTATTAATTTAACTATATTTATCATAATATTATATTTAATTCAATACTATATTATATTTTATTCTCTATTTTTAAAAACACTTCACCTTTCAGTGAATTCTTAAGGCAAACGTATTTTATATCCAAGAAATTTGCGCTGTGAACATTTTTTGGCGAAACGGGGCAGGAGGGAGGAAAAGAGATACGCCATAAATGCCATCCACACGGAAAAGCAGACAGGTCGGTGTATACATATGACGTTCACCAATCAATTTTTACAGCGCCGTCAATCAATCCCCGTACTCGAAATCCTAGTCCGCATTATAAGCTATAACATTGCCATAAATTTCTATGTTTTCTACACCGTATGCGGAAAGGAACGCGGCGTTGTCAACAATCGTGTTTTCGTAAATCGAAATATGACGGCATTCACTAATATAAATAGCTGTCCAGGAATTTTGGTGTATATAACAACCACTGATAAATATATTATCCGAACCGTAAAGATTAATTCCCACAGCACCGCTGCCGTTGAGCTCACAACCAAAAATGCTTATATCACGGGAATTTTCAATATATAAAACTGAACCCTGGCACTCATACTCTTCCAACGGTTCTTTATGTCTGGCTTTTATATTAGAAATCATAATTTCTTCTGAACCTGTTATATCGATAACATTCATGTAAATATCTGTAGAAAGAATCCAGACTTCGCCCTCTGCCATAACTGTCAATCCGGACTTACCGGATATGGAAAGGCTTTCATTAATTGTGTAAATTCCTTCCTTTAAAATAATATCATCAAACGAGCCTGCCTTATCGATTACATCCTGGATAGTTTCCTGGCTGTAAGGAGAGACAACATATGTTTCAGCCGTAAGACCGGTTGGAATATATAACAACCATAACGCGGTAATGAGAATCAGTTTATTCATTCTTTCCTCCTGTTAATCCATTCAGGAAGGCAACAGCTTATTAT
>CBDUZM010000556.1:0-2504 GCA_965371685.1 uncultured Spirochaetaceae bacterium
CTTCAGCCGGATGAAGAGCTGATAATGAGGCGCATTAAGGGGATTGACTCAGAAATAGAGACAATCCTCTCCAGGCCGGGGAAGGCGCCTGAATGCAGGATCCGGGGAATCGGAAAAAACAGGGAACCTGCCGGAGACGAGGGACCCACCCCATGATGAGGCTTACCGTACCGGGGAACCTGCTTCTGCTCGGAGAGTATGCGGTGCTTGAAGCCGGCGGACTCGGTTTCGCTTTGGCGCCGGAAAAGAGGCTGGTCCTGACTGCAGCGCCGGGAAGGGGATTTCAGATTACAGGGACCTGGCTTGGAAAATCGGTGCAGTTCGGTTCATCTACGCGGGAAAAGAGACGTGAAGGAAGCCCGCTTCTCACTGCGATCGTGGAAACCTGCACAGGATGGCTGAAGTCTCATGGACGGGCGCGGTGTTTGGAAACACATATTACAATCGATTCTTCCGCATTTTTCGAAACCCCTGATATAAAAAGCGGTTATGGTTCCAGTGCAGCCGTAGCTGTGGGATTGACATCCGCCCTTCTCAAGCTGGGCGGGTTGACCGGCGGTAAACTTCAAGCTGCTACCCTGAATCTGGCTTTGAGCGCCCATCGAAAAACCCAGGGCGGCAGGGGGAGCGGTTACGATATTTACACCTCTTTCTTTGGCGGTATGGGTTTTTTTAAGGGGGGGAAAGAGCCTGAATGGACTACCTTTCGCCTACCCTGGATGCCGCCGCTCTACCTGTTTCACGGAGACCGGAATGTCTCCACTTCAGATGCGGTCAAAGAGTATTCTCTATGGAAAGAGACCAGACCGGAGGAAGCGCGGCGTTTTCTGGTTGAATCGAACGAGAGTGTAAAAAGCTTCCTGCGATCCACCTCATGGGAAGATGCGGCGCCGCGCTTTGCACATTGTAAAGGGATTGCTTTAATGCTGGGCAGGGAGATCGGGGTCGAGGCGGCCATCAATCCGCCAGGAGAGCTCGATTTCCGGCGGTACAAGGCTCTGGGAGCGGGAAACGAGATCGGTGTGTACATATCGTCCGATCCTCCTTCACAGGACGATGCATTTGAGAGGCTGGTTGTTTCCGGGAAGGGGATAGTGTGGGAGTCATAGGAAGAGGCTGGGGTAAACTGCTCCTGTTCGGGGAGCACGCCGCTGTCTACGGCCATCCTGCCGTAGGCCTTACATTGAATGACAGCACTTCAGTCGACCTGACTATTACGGGAGGACGGGAGTGGGAATATCACGTCGCCAACCGTGATCGGGAAGCAGCTCAGGACAGAAAAGTACTTGCCGGCCTTCTTTCGTTCTTCGAACAGATCCTTCCGGTAAAGATCGGCAGGGGGAGAATCGAGATAGAATCATCCATTCCCCGGGACATTGGCTTCGGTTCTTCCGCCGCCCTATGCACGGCATTCTCTTCCGCCTTTTATGCTGTAATGCAGACCGAAAACTCACATTTCAGGGATGAAGCCAGGCGAACCATCTGGGAGTGGTCCCATCGGGCTGAAAAGCTCTTTCATGGAACGCCCTCAGGGATCGACACCGGTCTTTCCCTGATGAGAGGATTGTACTGCTTTCTTCCCGGGCCTCCCTTACTGCCTTTAGCAGAGAGACTGAACAGCTTTCCCCTCTATCTGGTAATCGGGGCTGTTCCCCGCACTAAGAGTACCGGTGCTCTGATCTCCCGCCTGCGGGAACGGATCGACAGCGGGGATAGAGATTTTGTAAAGATGCTCAATCGCCTGGGAGAGCTCTCCGAGGCGGCAGTTAATATTTTAAGGAGCAACGATTGTAATGAAATAGTCGAGCTTGGCGCACTGGCAAGGTACGCTCACGATCTTCTAAGAAAGCTGGATTTAAGCTCTCCCGATCTGGACTTTCTTCTCGAGGAGGGTTATAAGGGGGGCGCGCTGGGTGGCAAATTAAGCGGGGCTGGCGGGGGCGGAGCGTTCTATCTCTTTATGCCGGACCGGGAAACCGCTCTTTCGGCAAAAGAGAGAATATTCCAGGCTGCAGTGAAGATGAAGATTCATACTGAAAAAACAGTGAAAGCCCTGGTGTGGGAAGACGGAAATATAATGGAATTGCATTGAATATTATTTATCCAACTCGGATCTGACAGCAACACCTATTGTTTCCAATAAATAAGGCTTTTTTATATAGGCGCCGGCGCCCAACCTTAGAGCCTCTTTGACTCTGTCTGTCTCTGAAAATCCGCTTGCAATTATCGCTTTCTGCCCCGGATTCAGCTCTAAAATTTTTTTATATGTCTCAAGCCCATCAATTCCAGGATCCATAATCATATCCAATACCAATAAATCCATTGAATTGTTTCTCATGAAATCCACTGCCTCTTCACCTTTTGTAACAGAAGTTGTTGAATAACCCAATTTATTCAATATTACAGAGAGTACTTCCCTCTGTTCTTCAACATCATCTACTATTAGAATCGATTCTCCCTTGCCCATATAATCTTCTCTGGAGATTGGTGGTTTCCCGGTTGTG
>CBDUZM010000557.1:0-2491 GCA_965371685.1 uncultured Spirochaetaceae bacterium
GAGCTCGGTGGTGTTGCTTCCCTGATGCGTGTGCACTTTCAAGATCGCCTGGGCGAGGATCGAGACTTCTATGAGGAAAGCATTAAGAAGAATATCGACTACCTTCGAAGGATCCTCTTCAAGTACGAGGAGGATTACAGGCAGATGCTCAGGCGGGCAGGCATCGTGGCAAGTCTCGAAAAGGACGGATATGCTGGCGATTGAGGCGGCGAAAAGCTAATCTTTGCCTTGCAGGTAAAATACATATATATATAATTCAATAAGGGGCTATCCGATATGATGAAAAAACAAATTATTGAGGAAATACGCGATTTACTTGAAAAAGCATATAGAGAAAGATTCTATCGCATTATTCTTTACGGCTCTGAGGCACGTGGTGAAGCAAAACCTGATAGTGATATAGACATCCTGGTATTATTAAAAGGTCCTATTGATTATGGCGCCGATATAATGAAAAATATTGATGCACTCTATCCCCTATCTTGTAGACTTGGCCGCAGGATAAGCGCCAAACCGGTAGATAAAAACGATTATGAGACTGTAGTATGTCCGCTCTATGAGAATGCCCATAACGAAGGGGTAATTGCTTGAAAGAATTTGCAAGCGAGGAATGGAATCGTGCTTTACGCACATTAAATTCCGGTTTTACACTTATAGAGATTGATCCGGATTCGGCTGCATCCCGGGCGTATTATGCTGCCTTTCATGCGCTTACAGCGCTTTTTGCCTTAAGAGATAAAACTTTCACAAAACACACAGCAATTCGTGCCGCATTACATCACGATCTCATCAATACAGGTGAATGGGAAGAGGAACGTGGTAAAGACTATGATTATCTTTTGGAACTTCGTGAAACTGGTGATTACGGTGGTATTATACATGTGTCAACCGAAGACGCCATAGATGCTCTTAAAAAAGCCGAATACATCATTAAAGCTGTCAATAAAATATCTTCTGAATTAACTTATATCGAAAGAAAGGACTGATATGCTGGAGATTGAGGCGGCGAACAGCGGGAAAGTACTGGTTATAGGGCACCGCGGGGCAATGGGGCACGCCCCCGAGAACACCATGGCCTCCTTTAAGAAAGGTCTGGAATTGGGATCAGACCTTATAGAGCTCGATATTCATCTCAGTAAGGATAAAGAGCTTGTCGTTATCCACGATGCCGATGTAAGCCGCACAACCAATGGACACGGTCACATAAGTGACTTTACAATAAAAGAAATCAAGAAGCTGGATGCCGGCGCCTCTTTTGCTCCTCGATTTAAAGGTGAAAGCATTCCCACATTGCAGGAAGTATTGAACTGGGCTAAAGAGAAGATACCCCTGGCTATCGAAATAAAGGGTGACCCTATTCCTGCCGCGGGTATTGAAGAAAAACTGGTCAATCTCCTCCGCGAGTCCGGCATGACAGAAAAAGTTATGGTTATTTCGTTCTACCATCCCGCCTTAAGGCGGGTAAAAGAATTGGCGCCTGCCATCGCCACAGGAATTCTATTCACCGGTCGGTTCAGCGACTCAGTAAGCGCTGCGAGAGCTTCTATGGCGGATTCGATACGCCCAAGCTGGTACTACTGGAGCCCGGATCTTGTTGAAGAGGTTCATAAGGCAGGACTGACCGCCAGCACCTGGACGGTAAATGACGAGGAAGTTATGGAGCGGACCGTCCGGATGGGTTTGGATTCAATAGGCACAAATTATCCGGACAAACTGCGCCGATACCTCGATCGAATCGGACGAAGCTGGTAAACCATTATCCTCGGACCAGGCATGCCATTATATTATTCAAGGGATTTAAGGTATTCTATCTGGCGCCTCAGCTTTTCTTCGTGGTCCATCTCCCTGAAGTCTTCTATTGAGATGAATCCTTTGTATCCTACAGCTTTTAAATCCGACATGAACTGGGGAACATTTAAAATCGAATCCGACAAATCGCAGCCTTCAAAACCCCAATTCAGTGTGCCGTCCTCCTGCCTGTCCTTTTCGACAGGACGCCATCCTCCGGCATGACAGTGCTGCAGGTACTCGTCCAGCAGCTCCATGCCGAGGCGAAATGTCTCAAATCCATCCTTGGACATGTTGTTTATATCGTAGATGACCCCCATTTCATCCGGCGAAAAATTAGCTGCTATTCGATAAGCCAGAGAAGCGCTGACCATTATCGTACCCCCATGTATCTCAATCAAAGCTCTCAGCCCGAAGGTTTTAAGAATCTCGATCGCCCTGGCATACGCTTCAACAGCCTCTTCGTAGAGAACAGGGTAATTTACCGTCCTGTCATATCCTCTGGGAGCTCCGAGACGTATCGGTATCGAGCCTATTCGAGATACCCCGTCGGCCAATTTCTTTATATCTTCGTATTCATTGGCGGCCAGATTCGATGCAATGGCAGCAACGGCCAGGCCGTGATCTTCGGTTATTCTCTTCACCTCTTCCGCCTTTTCCGAAAGATTGTCCGGTGAAAGATCCGTTTTATGCTCTCCCCAGA
>CBDUZM010000558.1:0-2489 GCA_965371685.1 uncultured Spirochaetaceae bacterium
AGAAACGTCTTTAAAATCTCTTTTGAACGAGAGGGAGTCGAGGTAGTCGCCGTCAACGATTTGATGGACAATAAGACCCTGGCACACCTGCTCAAATATGATTCCATCTACGGTGTCTATCCCGGAGAAGTATCCTACGATGATGAGAATATTATCGTAGACGGAAAAAAGATCCATGCCGGCGCCGAGAGGGACCCGCAGAAACTGCCCTGGAAGGAACTGGGTGTCGATCTGGCGATTGAATCAACCGGAGTCTTCAGGGAAAGAGACAAAGTCGCCTGGCACATCGAAGCAGGAGCGAAAAGAGTTATACTCACCGTTCCGGCTAAGGATAAAGTGGACAGGACCATTGTGCTGGGTGTAAATGACGATGCTCTTACGGATGAAGATCTCGTTTTGTCCAATGCATCCTGCACAACAAACTGCCTGGCGCCGATCGCAAAAGTGCTGCACGATAATTTTGAACTTGTGGAAGGGATCATGACAACGATTCACGCTTACACCAACGATCAGGTCGTCCATGATTTTCCGCACACGGATCTGAGACGTGCCCGGGCCGCGGCTCTCAATCTGATTCCCACAACCACCGGAGCAGCGAAGGCGATCGGTCTTGTCATTCCCGAACTGGACGGCAAGCTTAACGGTATTGCCATGCGTGTGCCGATTCCCGTAGGCTCGATCGTCGACTTAACCTGCCGAGTGGAAAAGGATGTCTCGGTGGAGCAGATCAACAACGCCATGAAGGAAGCGGCTGACGGAAAAATGAAGGGAATTCTTCAATACTGTGAAGATCCTATAGTTTCGAGCGATGTAAAGGTTAACACTCATTCGTCGATCTTCGATTCTCTCATGACAATGAAAATCGGCAAAGGTTTTATCAAGGTCCTCTCCTGGTATGACAACGAGTGGGGATATTCAAACCGCGTGGTCGATTTGGCGGAGAAGCTGTTCTGAGGAGCTGACTGTGCCTAAGAAAACCGTTAAAGACATTGACTTAAGAAATAAACGGGTGCTCATGAGAGTGGATTTCAATGTGCCGTTAAAGGGACCGGAAATAACCGACGACACGCGAATTAGCGCCGCTCTTCCCACCATTCGGTACATACTGGAACAGGAAGGCGCCTCACTTATCCTCATGAGCCATCTGGGAAGGCCGAAGGGAAAGGTTGTTGATGAATTGAGCCTGGGACCGGTGGCACGCAGGCTTGAAGAACTCCTCGAACGCAGTGTAATTATGGCAGAAGACTGTATTGGTGA
Organism: uncultured Spirochaetaceae bacterium; assembly: GCA_965371685.1. Lineage (GTDB taxonomy): Bacteria > Spirochaetota > Spirochaetia > SZUA-6 > CAZLRN01 > CBDUZM01. The sequence goes on from CBDUZM010000558.1 coordinate 1,258, forward strand.
AGCTGTCAGAGAGAGGGCTCGGAAACTCGAGTCGGGACATGTTCTTCTGCTGGAAAACCTGCGGTTTCACCCCGAAGAAGAGAAGAACGATACGGCGTTCTCCGAAGAGCTGGCCGGGTTGGGTGATATCTTCGTAAACGATGCTTTCGGTACTGCGCATCGCGCCCATGCTTCCACGGAAGGAGTGGCTCATCTTTTACCTTCGGTGGCCGGATTTCTTATGGAAAAAGAGATACGCTTTCTGGGAAACGTTCTGGAAAACCCCGGAAAACCGATGGTAGCTATTATCGGGGGAGCGAAGGTGTCCACCAAGATCGCTGTTTTGGAGTCCCTTCTAAGCCGCGTGGAAACTCTCATTATAGGCGGCGGTATGGCTTATACTTTTCTCAAGGTCCAGGGATACGGCATCGGCAAATCTCTGCTGGAGGATGATTTTATCAATACAGCGAAAGATCTTCTTGAGAAAGCTTCCGAAATAGGGGTTGAGATACAGCTTCCTGTCGACCACAAGGCCGCTGAAGAGTTTTCGGAATCCGCCGAAGCCATAAACATCGATGAAGCAGGAATACCTGACGGTTTGATCGGTATGGATATCGGGCCCAGGACTCTCGACAGGATGAAGGGTAAGATACTGGCGGCAAAAACTATTATCTGGAATGGTCCTCTGGGTGTGGCGGAGTTTCCGGCTTTCGCGCATGGGACAATGGAAGTGGCTAAACTGGTTGCCTCTTGTGAGGGAACGACTGTTGTAGGTGGAGGGGATTCTGTTGCAGCTGTGAAGAAATTCGGGCTGGAAGAAGAGATGGATCACGTTTCCACAGGGGGCGGTGCATCTCTTGAATTTCTGGAAGGAAAGGTCCTGCCGGGTATCGATATCCTGCAAAATAAGTAATAGGATAAGAAAAGATGAATATTAGACAGCCGTATATCGCAGGTAACTGGAAAATGCATAAAAACCGCGGGGAAGCGGAAACACTTGCCCGGGAACTGATTAACTCTGTTAAGGAGAGTCCCAATAAAATAATGGTCGCACCGCCTTTTACCGCTTTGGAGGTCGTCGGTCGTTTGACAAAAGGTACTAATGTGCAGTTGGGAGCTCAGAATATGGGCCGGGAAGAGAAAGGTGCTCATACAGGCGAGATATCAGTTCTTATGCTTAAAGACCTCGAGGTAGCTGTAGTTATTCTGGGACATTCTGAGAGAAGGCATGTGTACGGCGAAAGCAGTGAGCT
>CBDUZM010000559.1:0-2481 GCA_965371685.1 uncultured Spirochaetaceae bacterium
TAAACTCTCGAAGCAGGGAGTATCGAGGAATAACGCTGTCATCTGTCCATGCTGTGATCTGCCTGAATAGCTCAGAGACTCTCTGTGCTCTCTCAAAGGCATCCTCTCTCTCCGGATCGCCCTTGAGATCTTCAAGAAAACCCGGAAAGAGATCTCCCAGCCTGGCCTTCATAACAGGCAGCTCGTAAGGCAGAAAGCTGTTGACTACAACATGAGCTTCTCTGAGCCGCGAGACTATGTAACGGAGCTCGGAACGCCTTACATAGTGCCAGTGGTTCAGTGTTTCCCCGGGATTGTGATTCCTGAACTGCTTATCCCGGATCATCCTCCGCAGCATGCGTATATCCGCCCACCGGATAAAACGTCCTGTCTCATCCTTGAGCTGCGAAAGAGTTTCTATGTAGAGCTTGAATTTCTTCTCCTCCGCAATGCCCTCGGTCATCTCCCCGAACATTCCGTGGAGAGAATCTATAAGGATGATGTCTTTAGCTCCCAGTTTGAGCTCCTGTGATGTTCCCTCCCGGTTTCCCGTCTGAAAGTTGTAGAAGGGAATTTGTATGGTATTTCCCTTAAGCAGCTCCTCGAGGTGCCGGTTTATCAGGCTGAGCTCGAGAGCTTGAGGGGTTTCATAGTCATAGTCGCCGAGAGTATCCTTAGGGTGAGATTTAAGATCGTAGAAATAGTTGTCCACATTCAGGGTGACCAGGGAATAACCCTTGCTTTTAAGAGCATCCCCGATCTTTATCGTGGTGGTTGTTTTGCCCGATGAAGAAGGGCCGGACACAATAATAATTCGAACATCTTCGAGCTTCTCGAGAAGCGCTGCAGCCGCATCGTCCAGCTCACGCCGGTAAAATTCTTCCGACTCGCGAATGAGCTCGCTGAAGCGGCCCTCTTCAACAAATCCGGAAAGCTGCTCGAGCGTAACACAGCCTATATCGACCCCCCAGGAGAGTGCCCGCCAGAGCTTCCTGTAGGGGATGTTCTCCGACGAGTAGGTAAGGCTCTCCTTTCCCGCTCTCTTCAGATGGTGCTCATAGCGATATATGATATATGCTTTCGCAGTCTTTGCATGCCCCCTCTCAATCAGGCATTTCTCCACAAGATCCTGGACTTCTTCAACCGTAGGGTAGCTTCGCCGAAATCGCCTGGTTTCCAGGCGAGCGATTATATCGTCGGTAATTTTATCCGCCAGACTGCGGTCCTGTCCCCCTACAGAAACAGCAGCGAAGAGTATGGCCTGCGTTATCTTTTCCCGGTTAAAAGGAACGATCCGCCCGTCCCTTTTAACCACTTTCTCAATCATGGCTGATTACCCGTTAGATAAATTTCTGCCTTATTTCCGCGCTTACGTAGTCAAGAATCGCTACAGTGACCGCGATGAACCATACGGCAATTCCGGCGGATTTATAGTCCAACAGCCGAATATACTGCACCAGGAGGAACCCGATGCCGCCGCCTCCAACCATACCGATAATCGTGGACATCCGCACATTGATGTCCCAGCGGTAGATGGAAAAGGAAACGAACGGCGGAATCATTTGAGGCACTACGGCATACATAATTGTTTGAAGCCGTGTAGCTCCCGTCGCCTGAATGGCTTCGATGGGTCCGGGATCAATACTCTCGATGGCCTCCGAGTACAGCTTGCCGAGTGCAGCTATGGAATGAATCGTTAAGGCTATGACACCTGCAAACGGACCCAGTCCGATCCAGACCACGGCGATGAGCGCCCAGATGAGAGGTTCTATGGATCGTATTATATTCATGATTGTTCTCACCACATAGTATATTGCCATAGTTATCCGGGAACCGGACATGAGATTCCGGGCAGCGAGGAAGCTGATGGGAATAGAGAGTAGAATACCGAAAATGGTGGCCATCATACCCATGAAAATGGTTTCTATCATCCGGCTGGCAATGTTTGAAAGGGCACTGCTCACGACACTGCCGGTCACGGTGATCTGACGGGCTTCCACTCTGTGGATCTGGCGCCCCTTCACGCTGGCGGGCATAAGACGGTAAGGCATGATCAGATCGAACCGGAAGCTGCCGTTTGAATCCGTCATGAAGCTTATGTACTTTCTTTCCTGTCTAACCCTGAAATCGTTTCCAACAGGGTCCACCCACCAGATCTGGGTCTCTGTATTGGGTTCAAATCCCTTTCCGTGCAGTGATAGAATGGTTCCATCGACCTTCTGGTTGTTCTCATCGAAAAGGGAAAGCTCTCCGCAGGTGGGATCGGCCAGAAGGTACGGCTTGCCCGGTGTCTCGACCGGCGGAGGCGGCGGATTGTCGTCACAGGGAACCAATATGTCAGCCCCTGCGCCAAGAGTCTCGGTAACCTCCTCAAAAGCCGCTTCCCACGGCCATAGAATCTTTGAAAGGGGCGACCAGGTATCGGGAAGATTGGCTATTGCCTTATAGACATCGATTTCGCTGATCTGCCAGCCAAGGGAGAAGAGGACAAAAATAATAAGC
>CBDUZM010000560.1:0-2479 GCA_965371685.1 uncultured Spirochaetaceae bacterium
TCTCATCCTCGCCGGCTGCCAGGGTAAAGGGGAGCGGAAAGGCGAGGTGATCTCGAAAACCGATGTTGCACCTATTGAGCTTCCCCGGGAACACCAGGCGATTATCACTTTTCTTTCGGGAGAAGTTTTTCTCTTCCGGGAAGGAGGATGGAAAGAAACAGAAATAGGCGCTTCCGTTTCCGTGGATGACAGATTGAAGGTGGGAGAAAACTCATACTGTGAGATTCAGTTTGGAAACACAGGAGTAGCCCGCATTCAGGAAAACACCGAAATTTTAATGGAAAGCCTCTACCTAAAAACCAGCGAGGTCAAAATCGGTTTGAAGATGAACGTGGGCGCCATTATTGCCAGAATCAACAAGCTTTCAAGCGGCGAGGAATTCCGGCTCAGCACGCGCAGCGTGGCGGTGGGAGTGCGGGGCACAATATTCCTGCTCAGGGAAGAGGAGGGTGAAAATCCCGTACTGGCTGTGAAAGAGGGGAAGGTATCCATCGCTTCAGCGGCTATTGATATACCCGGTCTTAAGAAGAAAGTCGCAGATAAGGATTCCGGGATTCTCGAGCGGATCGACAAACTGGAAGAAGCTTTTATCCTGGTTGAGGAGGACCAGGAAATAACTGTTGATAAGACGGCGTTGGAGGAAACGAAGCTGCAATTTGAAGAAGTTGTTGCGATAATCGATCGGTTCTTAGAGCAGCTGGAAAAGGAGGAGATTGAGGAGATATCGGCTGAAAATCTTCAGCTTCTTGAAGAGAAGATCGATGCCGTAGTGGAGGGTGTAGAACAGGAGTATCCTCCAATAATAAAGCTTTCGGAAGAGAATGCAAGGGAGATGGAAAAGGCGGGGCAGGCAGAGATGATACGTATTCCCGAAGTCGAGGAAAAAGAGGAGGTGCGTACCTCGTCCGAAGAGCTGATTAGAATTACCGTGCATGTAGAACCTGAAGACGCCGAAATATTTCTAAATGGAAGGCCCATGGGTTACGGCAGTGTTGCGGGAGTGTTCCGCCCCGGCGATACGCTTGTGTTTATCATGCGAAAAGAGGGTTACCTGGAGCAGAAGCTGGAACTAAGTATCGAGGAAGGAGCAGATGCGGAGTACAGCATCTTACTTGAAAGGGAGAAGACCGCCAAAAAAACGGTGAAAAAGCCGACGGAGATTATACGGGTCGTTGTGGAACCCGGCGATGCGGAAATTTTTATAAACGGAGCTTTCGCGGCAGAAGGAAGCTGTGAACGCCGATTTTCAATCGGGGAATCTGTCGTACTCGATGTACGGAAGATTGGTTACAAGGATAAACACATGGAATTGGAGATCACGAAAGGTGCAGGCGGGACTTATGAGCTATGCCTGGAACAGGATCCCATTGTGCTGAAATACCCTGTATCCAAGGTCGCCATAGTCGGTGCAATAAGCGCGAACGAGAGGTGGATAGTCGGCGCCAACAGGATCAGCCAAATTTTTATCTACGATCGGGTGGAAAATATTATAAAACCGGTTCGTACAAAGAAGGAACCTCAAATGAAGCCCGAGCCCAACATGAATTCTTCACCGGTAATGCATGGGAACAGGATCTTCTTTATCGGCATAGACTTGTTTTTAACGGCGGATTTGAGCAACAGCAGGATTGTCAACACTGTTCAATTGTACCAGCCCGGTCTCTATCCGGCAGGCAGGGGAGTAATGCCTTTTCATGATAGAGGTCTATATACAGATGGCGGGCGACTTTTGAGCTTCGATCTGGTCAGCGGAAGAATCATAAGGAAAATACCTTTACCGCTTGATCTTCCGGTAACTCCTGTACCCTATCAGGATGTTGCATTGATTGTCAGTGAAAAGGGGCGTCTCCTGATTTACGACAGGGAAGGTAATTTGAGCCCGGCCTTTCCTGAGCCAATACTCCCTTCGGGCGCCTTGCTGATCAAAGTGAAAGAGAACCGGCTTCTTGCAATGGGTCATGCGGGGCGTGAAGGTATCTTCACCTGTGTTGATCTTGAATCAAGGGAAATTCTATGGGAAAAATTCTTTCCGATGGACAAGGATCCGGACATACCATTGGCATTGGAATGTGGAACGGAAAGCGTTTATCTCTATAACGGCGACCGTCTGTTCGGCTGGTCCGGATTTGAAGGAAGAGAACTCTTCCCTGTTATGAATGGAGTAAGCTCCCCGCCTCTCTACCATGATGGTTTTCTCTGTTTTGGGACGAACGAAGGGGGTTTTAGAATTGTGGATGCCTTTAACGGAGACTTGATAAAATATCTGCAGTTGGGGGAGAGAATCACCGCCCGCCCGTGGTTTGAGGAGGGCCATATCCTGGTTGGCACGGAGATGGGTAATATTTTTGTCATCAACCCCGAAGCGATTCCTTGAGTGAGCAGGCAGGCAGGAATCATTACCTAACATCACGATACAACGTTATCCCAAGCTCACCAGAGCCAGGCCTACGAACATTAGAAAGGCGCCGGCGAATTTCGG
>CBDUZM010000561.1:0-2479 GCA_965371685.1 uncultured Spirochaetaceae bacterium
GTCGGATCGTCAGGAAAGAGGTACAGGCGATCGTCGTCCTTCCTCTGTCTTTCACTGCTGTATGACAGGCCGAGTACTGCCGAAAGCTGACGGTTCTGCTTTCCTGAGATACTCAGGGAGGAGTTGGTGTGAACGGAATGACTGACGGTCTTGGCTGCAAAGTCTTTTATGTGATCATATCCGGCATCGAGAGTAAGAGTTCCTCCCGCCACCCGCGTTCCTGTCCCGAGGGGCAGTACTTTTTCAATCCACAGCTCTGTTGATCTTTTTTGTGAGTAATTTATGCCTTCTCTGACTGTTTCCCCTGTTACAGAGACCGAGGTTCTGCCCGGTATGTACCAGGGGGCGGGTTTCATCTGTGTTTCAAGGGTCAGGGTCGAGTTAAAGCGATTGTCCAGGCTGCCTGCAATGTCCGGTGAACCGGCCAGAGTATCCACTGCAGTGTATTCATTAAGCCTGCCGGTCTCAACGACAGGACAGAGATAGTAGAAGGGAGGCATGAGAAGGTTTTTATAGGTATTGAGAAAGACATCGAGCTCCTTGGCGCCGTCCTGTGCTTTCCCGTAACTCCCGGTGAACGACCGGGAGATACTCGGTATCAGTTGAAGCCGCCCTTGAGTTCCGGGTTTAAAGGGAAGTGAAACGGTGAGATTTTCATTTACACTAATATCCCTGGCGCCGGAGTCATCGAAATTCATCTCCCGCCACTTTGCATCGGTGTTTAAATCAAAACCAACATAGCGTTGTAATGGAACAAGAAAAGCGATTTCTGCTTTATCGGAGAGGAATGTCCTATTCCCTCCATGAAGCGCTGTTTCTACCGGTTGAAACAGGGTATTTAGTTTGTGGAGGTAAGATTCAAAAGGTAATAGAGGGTAAGCGGAATAAGGGGTTGAGAAAGATTCATCCCTGGACAGGTTTAGAGAAAAAGAACCCCAATTCTGCTGTAATAAGAGACGGCTGTCGTGCATCTGATCGAGGGAGAGGGACACCGAGGAATCCGCCGGGCTGCCGGACGTCTCGAATGACTCGATTTTCCTGAACACCCAGCTCCTGTTGAATATATAGGTCTGCAGAAAAGCTTCCCGGATCTGAAACCGTTCTCCAAAGACTATGGAATCGATGTACTCACGATCGGCGCTTAGAAGGTAATCGGTCTGGTTGAGCTGCACATCATTCTCCTTAGTAACCGTACGGTAGTAGCTGTGATCGAATACAGGCAAGGAGGGGATCTGAGTGTCCAGGACAACGGAATGGGAATAACTGTTGACAATTTTGTCCATTTTAAAATCGAAGCCCGGATTTCCATAGGAGCCGGCTTCCCGCAGGTGTTCATTGGAATGGCTGATCCGTACATCGGTTGACAGGATGTGTAGGAAACCCGACTTCAAACCGCAAAACAGTTTGCCGTTCCGCTGGTCGGCGGAGTCCGTGAAGCCGCCGTCCTTCCATTCATATCCGATATTGAGAAATGGATTTTCCAGAAGAGAGAGAGAGCCCGGGTTCAGCAGCGTTCCACGGTAGCCCATCGTTCCCTCGGCAAAGAGGGCCTTGTCGAAAAATAACCGACTATCCGTCACATGCCATTCATCGAGCCAGATTCTGAAATCCTGGGAAATCACTGTAGCGCCGGCCTGAAGTCCGAATTCGATTTCTCCCATTCTCTTCAGGACGTTGAGAGAGCCGGTTTGGCTCATTTCACAGGCATGAGCTCCGTTTACTGTAACAGGGAAAGGCGGCGCCAGGCTGACAGAAATCTCATTCCAGCCGGTCTTGAACTCCGCAGACGGGATAGCTGCTTCCAGGTTTTCCTGCTCACTGCTTAAGAATTTCAAGATAAACGCCGCATCGGACGGCAATATCTCCCCCGGCGGAAGGAATATGTACATGCGGTACGTGCTGTAGATTGAAATATCTGCAAGGATCTGGAACTTTCGGGTGAAACAGGCTTTACTCACGGAGGGCACTCCGCTGGGAAGATCCGCAGTTAGACGGAATTCCAGGATTTTTTCCTCGTGAACCTCTCTCTCCCGGTAGGCTTCGTTGCCGTGCAGCATCCTGTATACATCAGGATATGCAAGTGAGAAGGCATTCTGCTCTACCTCGGCATCTTCGATAACAGATAACTCTGTCAGGTTCAGGTGAGACGGAGTTTTATTGACCATTTCGGTCTCTTCCATGTCGGCAATAACGGCGCTGTCGCGGATATTACTTTCGGTCAAGGCAAGACCGGCGCTGCCGACCAGAGAGGCTGTGGCGCCGGTTTCCTCCGGTCCCGCGCCAAGGGTCAGAGAAAACTCGGTGGAGTTTATAATTCCCCCCTGCTTCTCTTCACCCAAATCAGGAGCGGAAGGCGCCGCAACAGGCATCCTGAAACTGAGAAGATTGGTTATACTGAAGCGATCCGAGCCGTAGCTGAGACCCAGGGCGGTCAGAAGCTCCTGGTTGCCTCCTCCGAATGGTGTATAGAGATAGGTTA
>CBDUZM010000562.1:0-2476 GCA_965371685.1 uncultured Spirochaetaceae bacterium
GGCGTCTTCTTCGTCATTCTCTTTGACGGATATCCAGTAATCCGGAACATTGCTTTTCGTAAAAGACATCTCCTTTTCTACTTTTTCACCTAAATCTGTCTTAAAGTGAACAGGGGAATCTTCTCCCAGATAGGTATCGAAAAGATATCGAACGCCGACCTGCAGACTCCTGTCTGAAATATTGGACATTTTTAGTGTTATTTTTATACCATCTGCCAAAGAAGAGCCTTTCGATGAAACAAAACTGAATTCCTCAGTAACCTGCAGGCTCTTCGATATCCATGTAAATCTAGCGCCGCTTTCCGTGTTTTCGAAAGTTTCCTTGAATGAAGCCGCTTCTCCTATCCGGTATATTCTGTTTCCAATAACAAGACTTAAGCCGGATGTGCGACAATCTTCATCCAGGAAAAAGGGAAGAAATTTACTCTCCTCTGAAATGTCTAAATAGTATAATGAAAATCGACCAATACCTTCATGCAGGACTAATTTTATACGTCCCTCTTTCAGCTCCAAAGAAAACGCGGATGACACGATTAAAGCAATGTATAGCAGTGGAAGAAAAAATCTTTTAAATATCGCCATTATTGACCCCCTGATTGGGACAGTTCCAGCAGGTATGCTTTCAGCTCCAGAGCATCCTCTTTGGCATATAATAGATCCAGCAGCTGTTTATACGCTGACAAATCAGCTGTATCGGATTCGGTTTCCTCACTCTCTGTTTCAGTAGAAGATGATAACAACTCACTTATCCTCTGGTTAAGAAGGGTGATCTGATTTTTTAAGCTCGCTATTTCTTCATCCTTTTTATCGATATCTTCCTCCTGGTCATTCTTATAAGTCGCCGATTCGGTCACTTTATCGGATGTTGTCAGCTTACGTTGATAAGCCGAGATAGCCTGCTCGTAAGTTCTTTCTTTCCTTTGAAATTCCTCCATGGTTTTTAACGCTTCTTCATGGCTTAGCTTCAGCAGTTTTAAAAGCTCGTTTTCACGTTTTTTTATACGTATCAAAGAAATGCGGTATTTCGCCGCTTCCACTTTAACACTCCGGGGAAACTCCTTGAGCACAAAATCCATTATCTTTTCAGACGAATCGAAATTTCCCAGTTGGAACAATGATTCTCCCACCCAAAAATAAGCATTGGGTATAAAGGCGGAATCGGAACAGGTGTCGATAAAATCCTGGAAGGATAGAATGGAGCTTTCAAATTCTCCTTGGAGAAAAAGCAATCGGCCTTTAAGATACCTGGCTTCAACGGTGTATTTATGTGAAGGATAGTTGATGATGAAAAAATCCAGGCTCTTCTCAGCACTATCAAGCTTATTAAGAATGATCTGTGATTTTGAAAGCCAGAAATATGCATCGCCCAGTGATGCGTCAAGTGATGGATTAGCTGTGATATTATTAAAATTCTTCAGGGCTTGTTCGTATTTACCCTGCTGGTAGTATTCTATTCCCTCCGACAGTTCGGTTTTGATATTTCCCTCCTGAGCAAATATCGCACTTCCCAAACCGCTTAAAAACAAGAGAATAACAGTTATTCTTTTAATCATAAGGAACAGCTTCTCCTTATTCTAATATTTCGACCAATCCCGAAGTAAACTGTACAGGTTTCAAAGCAGCCGGATGCACTATGCCTTTTTGAACCTCTGCACCAGCTCGTTTGGATCGTTGTCCACGAAGAAAGCGGAACCGACAACTAGAACCTCGGACCCTTTTGTCAAAGCCTCCTTATAGGTGTCTCGATTTATTCCCCCATCTACTTCCAGGAGGTAAGAATATCCTTTTTCATCCTTTTTGCTTCGCAGAACACTCACTTTATCTAGACAGGCTGGAATAATATTCTGTCCTCCATAACCGGGATTGACAGTCATAACGAGGATTATATCAACCAACGGTAAAATTTCCTCTATCATGCAAACTGGAGTTGAAGGAACAATGGAAATTCCCGGCTTACATCCAGCTTCTCGAATATACTTTAATAATCTGTCCAGATGAACCGCCGCTTCAACATGAATTGTTATATGATCTGCGCCAGCACGGGCAAAATCGTCGATGAAAGATCCCGGATGCTGCACCATAAGATGTACATCCAGGGGCAATTTAGTGAGAGGCTTCAGATCGGAGACCATCTTGTGTCCAAAAGTAATCGGAGGTACAAAACTTCCATCCATAACATCCACATGGATCCAGTCGGCGGAAGCTCTCTCTATAAGCTCAACTCCATCAGCCATTCGACTGTAGTCGGCTGCGAGTAACGAAGGAGCACTAATTGCAGGCTTCATACACCTATAATAACAGAAAAACTGTACAATTGGCAATAAAAGGATCCATAAAGGTTGGAATCCCAAAAAGGATAGTATGGTACACTACCCTATTCAGCAATTCTTAATTTGAACCATTTAAGTCATTGTGCTTACCCCTTTTCCAGCACTCCTTCGGAGTGCACCGAAAAGGTACACCTAAAAGTATACAA
>CBDUZM010000563.1:0-2469 GCA_965371685.1 uncultured Spirochaetaceae bacterium
CCCACTTTTTTTCGTATTTCTTCCAGAAGCTTTGACGGATTCCCCCTGGCAAATTTTTCCTGTCCTTTTATTACAATATCGGTATATTTCCTTTTATCCAAGTGGAAAAAGCCTTTATATCTTCTTGCGCCGTACAGCGGCACACCTTCCTGGGTGAGGAGCTCGATATCCTCTATTCGCGCATGGCAGAGCGCATCGTAAGGATCGTCTTGCCGAATCTTCAAAAGCAATAGATCCGCCAATTTACCCTTTTCTATGCTTCCCAAATCCGCATCTCTTCGCAATGCCCTGGCGGCATTAATGCTCACCATCTTAAAGAGTGTTTCTGACGGCAGCTCCTCCCGGTACATCCTTTTATACACCTTTTTTGCGTACCGCATCTCTTCAAGTATATTTATACTGCCTGTATGGGTCGAATCAGTTCCCAGGGCCACATTTATACCAGCCTGCAGTATCTTCCTTATCTTGCACGTAACATTGAACATGAAGTAGTTAGAAGCCGGACACCACACAACCGTGCAGCCTGCATCACGCACTTTTGCTATATCCCGGTCCGAAAAACCAAGGCCGTGGATCAACACCGAGTACTGATCCAATGCGCCTTCCTGCTCGAGTACCTCGATACCCCCCTGGTACTCTTCATCAAAACCCTCCTCTGTATGTACGATGAAGGGATAATTCTTTTTCACAGCTTTTTCGTGCTCGCAAGCGATCCCCTTTCCCCATTCCAGGGAAGAAGCGCTCACCTCGTGATGCAGCGTATATTCCTTGATTACCCGTAAGGGCAGCCTTGAAATAATCGAATTATTTAATGCATGAGGGAAGTGATCGTTAACAGTCACTGCACCTGACAGCAGATTTTTGTAAGCACCGAGATAATAGCAGTCATCGACTGAAAGCTTGCTTCTCTCCTTGAGAACCTCCGAAGCTTTAAGGTCACGTTCCCATAAGCTGCATTTCAGGTAATACTCTCCTGCGGGGGGGCCTACTCTCGGTAAATATGTGCCTCTAAGATGATCGTGGATATTAATTAAAGCCGGATAGAGCACCAGAGATCCATCGAGATGCAGATCGCAGCCTGTCTGTCCGCCAATCTGAGAAAAGTGTCCATTTTTGATTGCTATCGAGGCGTCTTCAAGGAGTCGTTCGGGAGTAAGGATCGTTACTCCGCTTATGGAATAGGTGCTACGCATGCATAATCCTTTTGAACCCAACATGAATTGTAAGATGTGGCCATGATCCTGTCAATAAGCCCCGCTATCGCAAAAGAGCCCTATCTGTTATATACGTCAAAGTAGTTTGACAAAATGCCATTGCTGCCTAAAGCCCGATTCCGGTTATAGGGATCGGGAACAGGAACTCCTTCTACAAGGAAGTGGTAGTAGTATCGTCCTGGTCCTGTCCGCATACTTATGCTGTAAAAACCCGGTTCTTCCGAATCTTCCTTTAGTTGGTGCTTGTAAGGATTCCAATTGTTGAAATCGCCAACTATATAGATATCTTTCCGGGGCAGGCCTTGAAAAACAAATAAGAGAGTGGAATCTTCCCCCGGAACGGGATTGATTATTTTTTTCAGAGGTTTTTCTTCGACCTCAAAGAGTGAATAGCTTACGCCCAATACTTCATCTGTCTCATACAGATCGTTTGTAGGATCCTTCATCCACAAACCGTCCACAACTATCCGATATTTCAGCTTATCCTCTTCCTCGGGGAGGGGATACAGTAGAAAGAAAATATTGTTGGGATTCCTTTTGTAGAGATGGAAAATCCGATAATCCTCATGAGCAAAGCGTACACCCACCCAGCGAACAGATACATTCCCCCGGTATGTAAGCACAAGGAAACCATCCTTATACTCAGGGGACACCTCGTTTTCAAGGCTTTTTAGATAAGATTCTAAAAAGAGATTACTCTGGCCTTCCAACAATTCACAGCCGAAAATAATAGTGAGGAGTATAGCGGCAGTCAGAAGGATTTTCTTCGGTTTTATTTTCATGCTATACTTATTTATTCGGAAAAGCTCGCAAGAGCCTTGAATATAGATGCACAATCTGTCGATATTGTAACAGTAAATATGCCAAATCTTACGGAAATAAAAGAATTCGACCAAATCCTCTCCGCATTGGGGTCAGAACCTAAAATTCTTGCCGAAAAAGGGACCGAAATCGAAGAAATTGCCCCCCCGGAACAGGAACTCTCAGAGGATCTGAAAGAACTGCTGGAAACACCGGCAGCAAAAGCCCCTGCCGGGGCGCCTGCAGAACCTGAAGCTGAGGAAGGCGCTCTGGATTTTGAATCTCTCTTCGGTGATGAACAGGAATCTTTAGAGGGATTAGATGAGCTGCCTTTAGATTATCAGGAGGAGGCTTACCGGGAAGCACCCCCTGACGAAGCTGTCGTCGAACCTCCCCCCGAAGAAGTACCGGCAGAAGAAGGAGGAGATGAAGATTTTGCCCTGGAGCTCCCTCC
>CBDUZM010000564.1:0-2459 GCA_965371685.1 uncultured Spirochaetaceae bacterium
AACAGAATCCAACAACCTGATTCTCAACGCGATTCTCCCTTACGGCTTCAATCCACACGGAAGACCGCCCCGGGTAGTTCTGTCAGGGATCGAGCATCCCTCCCTTTACCTTCCTGCTAAAAACCTCGAGAGCCTGGGATTCAAAGTGAAATTTGTGCAAGCAGGCCGGGATGGTATCATCAATCCGGAGAGCATTGAAAAGGCCCTGGATATAGACACACGGATGGTCTCGTTAATGCTTGTGAACAATGAGACAGGCACAATACAGCCGGTGGGGAAAACAGGCGAACGTGTCAAGGAGTTTGCAGAGAAATCGGGCAGACGGATTCACTTTCACACCGATGCCGTCCAGGGATTCGGAAAGATACCGTTCTGTCCTTCGGATATGGATATAGATTCAGCGACTATCAGCGCACACAAACTCAGCGGCCCAAGGGGAGTAGGAGCTCTCTTTCTTCGTAAAGATTGCCCGCTTACCCCCATTTACCGGGGTGGTGAGCAGGAGATGGGATTCCGTCCGGGAACGGAAAATCTTCCCGCAATTGCGGGATTCGCGCTGGCAGCGCAGCGTGCCCGGGCTTCGATAGATAAGAATTTCGCGAATGCACAGAAGCTTATCTCTTTCCTGATCGAAGGCTTAAGCCGGATCGACGGCGCCGTCGTAATTCCTCTGCATCGCCTGACAGCTCCGGAGCTCTATTCCCCATATATCCTCGCAGTCGCTTTTCCTCCTGTTCCGGGCGAAGTTCTCGTGAGGGTCCTGGGAGAAAGAGACATCTGCGTTTCCACGGGCGCCGCCTGTGCTTCGCGAAAGAAGGACCGGGACCGGGTGCTGAGCCACATGGGTGTTTCGAGAGAGGTCGCGTTTTCAACCATTCGTATTTCGACGGGACCTTCTACAACCCGGGAGGAGGCGGCCGGGCTTCTGGAAAGCCTTGCCGCTGAAGTTCCCGGGCTTCTGAAGATAGCTCGCTGACTGCCGGTGGAGAAAACATAATGGAAAGCCTGTTCATAATACGATACGGAGAAATTGCTCTGAAGGGAAAGAACAGGAATTATTTCCTTTATAAACTCACGTCCAATATAAAGAGGCAAATGGGTAGTATTCACGCAGACACCTCCATTAAAAAAGGAAGGATTTTTGTAAAAGTAACGGAGGAAGACGCAGGCAGGGCAGGATCGGTTCTTTCCGGGGTTTTCGGGATCGTCGGTTTTGCGCCCGTTGTGCAGGTAAAAAAGGAAATGAAGGAAATTGGAAATGCCGCTGTGAATCTTGCCCGAGGGCTTCTGCCCCTGGGGGAAAAATTCAAGATCGAAGCGCGAAGGACGGATAAGAGCTTTCCCTTGAATTCCTACGGTATTGCCTGCACCCTCGGCGATCTCCTGCGTGAGCAGCTGCCCGGGCTTACTGTAAGCCTCTACGATCCCGACTGGATACTGAACATTGAAATAAGGGAATCCGCTTACCTCTACGGACCGGGAAGCAGAGGTCCCGGAGGTCTTCCTGTTGGTTCTTCGGGCAGGGGTCTTCTTCTCCTCTCCGGAGGTATCGATTCGCCGGCCGCCGGTTACCTCATGGCTAAAAGGGGTCTTCGCCTCGACTTTGTCTATTTTCACACTCCGCCTTACACATCGGAAAAAGCCCTCGAAAAGGTGGAAAAGCTGGCGGCTGTACTTAACCGTTACCAACCCGGCGGTCGCCTTCATGTTGTTCCCTTTACCGAAATACAGCTGAGAATAAACGAGAAGGCAGCACCGGACGCCGTGACCCTCATGAGCCGCGCAAGTATGATGCATGCGGCAACTCTCATTGCCCGAAGACAACGGGCTCTCTGCCTGATTACCGGAGAAAGCCTCGGTCAGGTGGCCAGCCAGACTCTGGAAAGCCTTGCCTTTACCGGAAGTCAAACACCTCTGCCGGTATTTCGTCCTCTGATCGGCAAGGACAAGGTGGAGATAATAGCACTTGCGGAAACCATCGGCACGTACGAGACCTCTATCCTTCCCCATCCGGACTGCTGCACACTCTTTGCCCCTTCTCACCCTCTCACTCGTCCCAACAAGTCCGAAATGCAGGATCTTTTCCGCAGGCTTGATTTGGACGATCTGATAAAGAAGGCTGCTGCTTCTGCGGAGCGTGTTGATATCTCGTCTTAACCAGCTTCACTAAGGCCGTTCCTGTCATATTTGACGTTCAACAATTTGCTTCAAATTTCTACATATTTTTTAAAGCGTTCCCCGTTTATTCCGCATGGTTGACAATATAGCAAAATAGCTTAGATACTACGGGGAGGTTCAAAAATGAAAGTAGCGCCAATGGGGGAAGTCAGGAACAATTTTGGTAAATACCTCATGGCTTGCGAAGATGAGCCGGTGTTTGTGACAAAGAACGGCAAGATCACAGCAGTTATTGAGCACATTGAGGACTCAGACATCGAGGATTATCTTCTGGAACGTAA
>CBDUZM010000565.1:0-2438 GCA_965371685.1 uncultured Spirochaetaceae bacterium
ACTTGCAGTGCCGGCCAGGACAAGCTCGGTTTCAATGTGGAATTTCTCATCCAGGCTCTGGGCAGGCTGAAAAGCCTGGGAAAGCTCTTTAAAATGGTCTTTGTAGGAGAAGGATACGCCAGGAGAAAAATGGAAACCATGGTAGGAAAACTCGGGCTTGCTGATGATACCTGTTTTACAGGTGTTATCCGGGAAAGGGATCGTTTAATGGCTTATTATGCACGGGCAGATCTCTTCCTCTTTCCATCGCTTTACGACAATGCCCCCCTTACTGTGAGAGAGGCCGCTTCGTTTCAGGTACCGGCGGTGCTGCTGGAAAATTCAAATGCGGCAGAGAATATGAAAGATGGAGTGAACGGCTTTCTTACGGAAAATTCCGTAGATGCCTATGCGGAGAAGCTCTCTTTTCTCATGGAAAATCCCGGTATTGTAAGGAAAGTCGGGAAAAAGGCTAAGAAAGCGCTTTCCCGATCTTGGGAAGAGATAGTCGATGAAGTCAAGGATAGATATATAAGCCTTATTAATCGCCGCAAAGGAATTTGATCAAGCTGCTTTTATTATAATATTTTTTGAAAAATACGGTATGTCTTGTATACTTCGACGGGAAATTTTTCCATAATCCTTACCATAGCGGTGTTTGTCTCGACTACCAGCGACATTTCAAGCTCTTTAAAGCCCATGTCGAGTCCGTTTTTTGCGACCGTCATATAGAGGGCATTCTCTATTCCCCGGCTGCGGTATTCTTCGAGCACGCCCATCATTATCAGACGGAACCGGTCTGTTCGCTTTAAATTCTTCATCAGGATGAGGAAGCCGAAAGGGAACAGACGACCGTTGATTTTCTTGACCGCTACATTCGCATCGTAAGTGGATAGAGTGAAACCGACTACCTTTCCATCTTTCTCGGCGAACAATGAGAGCTCTGGAACTACTATCCGTATCAGCTCAGTTGTAAATCGTTTGATTTCACTATCTGTGAAAGGAACGTGGCCCCAGTTCTTATCCCAGGCGGAGTTGAATAAGCCCTGGATAATACCGGCTTCCTTATCCGGATTTTTTAGATCCAGGGGACGCAGTGTCAGCCCCGATCTTTTTATGACTTTATCTTTTACCCTGTAAAGCTTTTGATCGAGGTTGTTGTAAGATTTCAAGTACCCCCTGTAGGCATACCAATCCACCGACTTTTTATATCCCGCATTCTCTATCAGCTCTTTATAGTATGGAGGATTGTGCACGTTCAGCAGATAAGGATCGGTATCGAATCCGTCGACCAATATACCCACTTCATCATAGATACCGAAGCTCAAGGCGCCATCAGAAATCTCCCTGCCTTTCGATCTCAGATACTCTTCAGCAGATGCAAAAAGAGCCCCGGCGCTTTCCCGATCGTTTTCACACTCAAAGAAGCCGAAAAATCCTTTCCTGTCATGGTAGATATCGTCATGGAGATGGTTGATATGGGCGCTTATCCTGCCCACGGGAATACCGTCCCTGTATGCTGTAAAGAGTTCTGCTTCTCCGTGATCGAAGAACACACCCCGCTTCGGGTCGAGAAATGCCTTCTGGTCCGATATCAATGGAGGAACCCAGTGAGGGTCTTCCCTGTAGATTCTCCAGGGCATTTTAATGAATGCCATTCTTTCACGTTTTGTTCGTACAGGTCTTATCTCCAAAGAAGACATATCCCATCCTTTGACATTTTATAAGACGTATGAAGTTAACTTGGACGTAAGAAGTAAACAATTTATAGGGTGGTGTTGTCAAGCCGCCGGAGGCGGATTTGTTATTATCGCGTGAAGAAATTCGCATTTTGCCCAACCAAATCCGGAATTTCCAATCGGGTGTGGACGTTGGCGGAAGGAATAAAGTATACTATGTTTTCTTTTTAAGGATTCGAGGAGGCGCCGGTGCTTAGACGCAAAGAGGAGATGGAAAGAGAGATCAGAGAGAATATGCGCGGTGGAAAAGGCAAAGTCGAGATTCTCCACATTTTTAAGAAGGAAGAGCTCACAGCGAAAACGAGACTCTTTGCCCGACTGCGCCTGGAGAAAAACTGCTCTATTGGCTATCACAACCACGAAAACGAAGAAGAAGTATTCTATATTGTAAGCGGGAAAGGCCGGGCTGCGGAGGATGGTAAGGAGTATGAGGTAAGTGAAGGCGATGCCATCCTCATTCAAGGGGGAGGAGGCCATACGATCATGAATGAGTCGGATTACCCTTTGGAGATACTCGCAGTAATTCTGCTCTATACCTGACCTGATTGGAAGAAATGCCATTATTTAGTTTTTTTTCGCGTATCATTTTTAAAGGAGGAAAACCGGGAGCGGACGATCTTGTACGGGAGAAAGCCATGAGCTCTTTCCGTTGGATGAGCCGCGGACGGTTTGCGGAGGAAAATGATGATGCCTATGAATCGAAAATTTCAAAAGGCAGAT
>CBDUZM010000566.1:0-2429 GCA_965371685.1 uncultured Spirochaetaceae bacterium
TGCTGATAGTTATCGGTTATGTTGTGTTTGTCTTTGCGCTTAAATCATTTGGAAGCTCATGGCGTATCGGAATAGATAAAAAGAAAGCAGGAAACCTTATAACAAACGGCATCTTCTCATTTACGAGGAATCCCATTTTCCTGTTCATGGATATGTACTTCATCGGCGTCTGGCTCATCTACAGCAATATCTTCTTCCTCTTATTGGCCGTTATGACTGTAATCGGTATACACTTTCATATGCTGGAAGAGGAGAGATTTCTGCTGGCTAAATACGGGACCGAATACAAAAGCTATATGAAAAAGGTCAGAAGATACTTCTGATTTCAAAAGGGACAGGCGAAAATCGTATTCCGGATTGTGTCAGGTTCTGAAAAGCGTTAGAGACCCAGCTCCTCGTGAATACCCTGCATGGCTTTTAGCGACAATTCGGCGAACTCCGGCAGTGGAATGCCGATTACCTCGCATTCACGGATTATATCCCGGTTTACCGACGCGGCAAAAGCCTTTTCCTTCATCCGTTTAACGATGGATTTTGGCTTAACGCTGAGCAGCTTTTTATCGGGGTACACCAGTGTGGTGGCGATAATAAGTCCGGTAATGGTTTCTCCCGCTGCGAGGGCGTGGTGGAAAGGTTTGGACCGGCTTTTATCGGCAGCCATTTCGTTGTGGAGGTGGATGGCTTCGACAATTTCCGGATCCACCCCCATTTCCGCCAGCATCCGTGCCCCTTCCCGCCCGTGAGTTGCGGGATCGTTGTGAGTTATCTCAGCATCCATATCGTGCAGGAGGCCGGCCAGAGCCCACTTCTCTCTGTCTTCTCCCAATTGTTCTGCCAGAGCGCTTAAAACGGCTTCGCTGGCAAGGCAGTGCTTGATCATATTGGGATTCTTAATATGCTTATGCAGCAGCGCTGAAGCCTTTTCACGGTCTATTCCGTAATTCAAAATTTCCTCCTTAAGGTTAACAATTATTCAAAGCGCCCAATTCCCTGTCTTGACGCTGTCCCGGATTACAGAAAACGCTCTTTCAACCCCCATCTCTTCCAGGGATTCTGCCGTTGAGGCGCCCAGGGGAGGAAGAGCTCCGACTGCCTCGAAGAAATTGTTCTTTCTTTTCCTGTCGTCTCCGAATTCCGACTGAGCTTCCACACCGGTAAACGAAAAACCGGCATGTTTGAGAAGTATGCTGTGGCCGACCATTATGCGGGCGCCTTTAAGGAAGACTTCCCTGTAGGCACGAAGCGCTTCCCCATCCAGATTGTCTGTGAAGGGGCGCCCCCTCTTGTTCATCTCGGTTCCAATGTTAATGGGAAGCCGGAAGTCCACAGCGGTTTCCACGAAGTGTTTTAATTTTTGTCTCTTCAATGTTTGCTGCTCTTTGTCCGTGATATTCCAGTTTCGATCGGGAATAATGTTTACAGCGGCGACTCCTTTGGAGGTCAGGATTTCGAGGAGCCCGGCCGGGTTTTCCTCCCCCCGGCTGCATCCGTCCAGCCACGTGGCCATTGGAATGGCCTTGCATGAGAGAACCCATTTAATGAAACGGTCGATAGGGGGAAACGCGCCGGTAGTCGGGGGAAGATAACCAATGCCCCCTCTCTTGACCAGTCGGGCACGGACAGCCTCTTCCGGCAGCGGTCTGTCCGAAAGAAGCCGGTTTTCTTCACCTTCTGCTTTTCCCAGGATATCGGTCCAAAAGGCGGCCCTTGCTTTCAATTCCGGGAAGAGTCTTTCCGCTCTATATACATAAGCCCGGATTATGTGGCGCTCTGTAGCGCATCCTGCCGGTGTCAGGGGAAGGACATCCCTTTCATAATCAACGGATAGATCGGGGATTTGATTGTTGATTCTTTCCACCAATCGGCGGTTGCGCTTCTCCGCCTGCCCCCGGAGAGAAGCCAGGATTTTTTCCTGCTCGCTTTCCTTTGGGTGATTAAGCGAAAATCCGGCGCCCATCATATAGGTAACGCCCGGCTCACCCGGGGAGGTAATGTCGACTTCCGACATCTCGGGGAAAAAGACCCTGGTTTCCAGATGGACCGCTGTTCGAAGATCAAGAATCCGGCCTGCCAGTAAAAACTCATCCATCCCGTCCAGAACATCGAAGTCGCAGAGCGCAGCTGCGTAAAGGCCTTTCTTCCGCATCTCCCAGGCGAGCCGTGCAGGCGAGTAATTGAAGGCATTGTAGGAAAAAAAGGAGTGGATGTGCATATTTACGTTTTTTCCAGGAGTTGGAAACGATTGTTCGGCCCGGGCCGCCTCTCGAAGCGATTCCATCCTTTCTTCCCGGTCAAAGGAGCTCATCTTTTCTAATATGATTTTTCTTTCCATGCAATCTCCGGCTTATTAAGCATTCCTGCGTCAGGGCGCCAGTTTGACAGCTTTGGGCGCTCTCTCCCACGGTTTACTCTGGTGCCACTCCTCTATC
>CBDUZM010000567.1:0-2422 GCA_965371685.1 uncultured Spirochaetaceae bacterium
GGCCTCTGCCACACATCCTCTTTGGTGTAGAATACCTGAACATTTCTCATCTGATATGTTCCGTACATCTCAAGCTGTATGGTGAAAAGATCTTCCGGGTATCTCAGGTGGGCACGGATGTCGGGAGGCATGTCGGAAGCGGATATAAACATTGACGGAAATATCTTCCGGTATGTACGGATAATCGGGTCTTCCTCGTCAAAGAGGTAGAATACCGCCGAACCGTCGTAGGCGTCTATCACGACCTTTACCGCGTTGGTGATGTAGTTAATACCGGCATAGTCTTTTGCGCTGCCGGCATAGGTAGCCGAGTAAGGATAGCTGCTGGAGACCGTGTAGGCATCCTGGATCCATTTGATGCGGCCGTCGCTGATTACCGCGTATGGATCACGGTCGTATTTAAGCCATGGTGCGAGTTTTTGGACTATGGTGGTAATTTTCCGGTTCAGATGAACTTTGGTCTCTTTATTGATATCTGGGCTGAAGATCATCTGATGCGAATTCAAATTCCATGCGAAACAGAACTTCTTCCAGTCGGTGTCGAGGAGAATCCCGCCGTTGCCGTCGTAGTTGTTATAGGCGTTCTCCTCTCCCGCGGGGTAGTCGAACTCATCAACCTCCGGCGTAGTAAGGATAAACGTATCGGTCAGTTCACCGTAATAGATTTGCGGCTTTACGACCTTAAGTTTCTTAAAGCTCGCCTCCGACGGTATGTTTTTTATAAACAGGTTCGGTTTGCCTCCGCTCAGAAACTCGTTGACCGGTGCCATGGTCAGGCCATAACCGTGGGTGTACTTGAAAGTTCGGTTCATCCAGGTGAGCGCCCTTTCGTCGAGCTGCTCCGTTTCCAGTTCCCGGATCGCCAGCATCACCTCCCTGCGTTCCCCGCTCAGGTCGTATCTGTCAATATCAACGTCATGGAATTCATAGTACGGTTTGATTTCCTGGTGTTCTCGCAGGTAGTCATTTAGCGCACGGTAGTCCCACAGCCTAATACTGGCAAGGGTCTGCCTGTTGGCCTCGATTACTCCTGGATGAATTTCCCTGCCAATGCTGATTTCCCGTTCTTCGATATCCTCAGGACCAATAGAGTACGCTCTCCTGGTAAAACTCATATTATGTTCGATGTAGGGCATTTCCGCCTTCAACTCGTCCGGCGAAACGCGGGTAGCCTGCTGTATTCCGGGTAATACCACATTCATCAATAGAAGCAGAGCGATGATGCCTGCCGGAACAACGAAAATTCTGCCCCGTGATATTTTTCCATCACTCCTGTAGTAAAATTTTTTTCTGAGGAATTGGACCGAGGAAAGCAGAAGGATTATCGTCACCATGATCCAGATGATCCGTGTGACCCGGATCCCAAAAATCCCGGCGTGCAGGTCAGTGTATCCGGCTCCGACGACTACACCACTCGTGCTGAATACCAGCTCATCTATGTTCAGACCCTGCTTGAAGACGAGAACAAAGGCCCACAATGCTCCCAGAATAAAAAGCTGCCGGATAATAATCTTGTACGACTTCTTATAGATCCCCTTTTTCTTTTTCTTACTCACACTCATAAGGATGCCGCTTGATAGAAACCATCCTAACAGGGTTAAAAATGTGATAACGAATAACCAAAGTGTCCACGAGAGAAGGTTGATCTTCCACGGTAGTGAGAACAGGTAGTACGAGATACTGCGTCCGAAAACAGGATCGGTAATCTCGGTAACAACCTGGTATTCATTCAACATCCAGGTACTCCACAGTCCTGACATCGTACTACCCATTATCAAGGCAATTAAGACACTCACCAGCAAGGCTACCTCGGTATCGCTGGATTTTCCGCGTAGTTCCTTGAAGGAGAATTTAAGGTTGATAAAAACAAAGACAAGGGAAACAGGGAAAGCAATTCCGAACATCAACCACTTCAGCCCCAACATCTTTTTGTAGACTTCGAGGTAGCCCTTGCTTTCAAACCAGTACCAGTTTACATATGTGCTCAAATAGATGTTCCAGGCGATGACAATAAAGAGCACCACAGCGATAATGATTTTGTAGACAAGCCGACGCCCTGCCGCCTGCCGGCCTCTTTCCGTCTCTTCGTCGACCTTCAACTTTCTATTCATCAGGATAAGGGGTACACAAATCGCCAGGACAAGAACAATTTCAAATAGTATGAACATTGGGTACTCCTAAATAATGTTAATCATGCATTGCCTATGATACAACTTTTTCTGTTTTTGGTAAAATAATAGAAATGATTATAACCCGGTATGGGACAAAACGTCAAGAAAGGGTACCATTTTCAAGAGGATTAACGACAACATATAAAATTTATCACTATCTTATAGACAATTTGCCACTGGCTAAGGTTTTTATTTTGTAACTACTCAGCGAGAAAAAACAAAAAGTAGCAAAAAAAGACTTGACAGGGTTT
>CBDUZM010000568.1:0-2418 GCA_965371685.1 uncultured Spirochaetaceae bacterium
TGGAGAAATCTCGCAACATAGGGTAATACATACGGTTTCTTCGCCAATCCGCTTCTGTGATTATTATAGATAGGCCAGGGTGCTTTTCGCATACTACTGCCAAATCCTTCAAATCTATTTGGTCCAGGTTCAGGAAGAGAGGGACCTTCTCGTTTTCCAATGCACTGAAAATAGAGCCGCAGGTACGCTCATCAAAGAAAAAGCCGTGATCTTTGGGAAACATAGCGGCCGCCAGCACACCTTTGCGTTTCATCTCGCGGAGGATTTCCTCAGGGCCCTGCATCTCTGAAGTAGCCTCGGGAAGAAGCACCCACATTGGGTGAAGGCCTTGATAAGGCGCAATTTCTTCCATTAGGATTTTATTACCGGCTTCAGGATTATACTCTTTCGCCAGAGAGTGAAACACCAGCGCCTCGTCAATCCCGGCAAACTCCATCTCGGATATCAGAGAATCCACTGTGTGAAAAGAACCCGGCTGCGGGAATCTCACCCTTCCGATCATGCAGTTGCTGTCAAAGAAACTTAAAGTTGACATTTATTCTCCCTGTGATTTACCTGTCTCGCCCATCTGCCTTGCCGCGTCTATCAGGACATCCTCGATCTTTCCTGAGAAATTTGCCGGTGTGTGGCAATGCATGTAGGAGTGGTCGCATTCACACCATCCATCTTTTTCAGCCTGTTTTGAAGGCAGGTAACCGAGTTCACAACCGTTGGAATAGGCCAGCACAAAAGATCCGGGAAGTCCCAGGGCTTTTTTGATTTTCATACCGACTTCGACGAACAGCTCCCCGGGTACTGCAAAAAGAGCTATTTCATTCCCTATTCGGAGAAGCTGAACTTCCGCAGGTATGCTTTCCGGTGCAGTTCCGTCTTTTAAAGAGCTTATGGTCTTCTCAGCCCATGCCAGATCTATCAATTTACCTTCCCTGGCCGCACCGTCGAGCCGGGCGATCTCATCCTCTATCCTCTTCTTCTCCTGTTCCACCTCTTCGACAGACGGCAGTTTGACTAGTGGAAGCTCTACGCTCATCGTGGATGCGCCTACATTTTCCACAGGTTTTGTCTCAATCATCTCAATCACTTTTACAGCTTCGGCGCCCACAACAGTTCCGTAACGCCTGCAGTCTTCCAGATCCCCGTAGTGAAAGCTCTGTTTGTCCCCGGAGAGAGAGGCGATCTTGATGTCTCCTCCCGCGCCGGTGGAGAACATGGCTGTCAGCCGGTTATCGTATACCTTTTCAATAAGCTCCTGGGCGAAACTCGTATAATCACCGGAATAGAGAAGGTTGTCCGCTCCCATAATGGAGGGATGGGAGGCATAGTTGACCAGTACTGCCATAGGATCTCCCTTGTTGTCGTCGATCCGTATGACCATGACCTCGTAATCGACAGGAGCATCCGGATTGGGTCCCCACTTGACGGTGGAACCGTTTTTCTGCCACCGGTTTATCGCAACCTTCGCTTCACCAATACCCACGCCTATACGGACTTCCTCTTTATTCCGGTCAGCCAGATAGATCGCTCCTGCGGCTTTCTTTGCCAGCTCCACCAGATATTCACGTGAGGCTTTGTCGTTTTTAGTAGTGGCGGGACTCGAGTGCGTGTGGGAAGCGCTTAAAAGTATGTTTTTTCCATCAATCCCGGTAAGGCTGCATGCTCGCTTACGAATATCTTCGACCAGAGTTCCCGGAAAACCGATCACGTCGGCAGTGACAACGGCGATCCGGTTTTTCCCGTCATCGAGCACCAAAGCCTTGGCGTATAGTTCGTTCCCGATACCTGTTCCCGGAACGAGCCTGCCGTAATCCCCTATATTGTCCTGACCTATAGAGGGATTGATATTTGCCCTTGCAACACCTGCTTTAACCATCATTTGTACCTCCTGATAATTCGATTATATAAATTTAACACAGGTCATCTAAATTTACCACAGGTCATCCGCCGGATGGAACAGGGGGACCTGCGGGAAGATGCTCTCGAGAATGGATTTCAAATCCGGCGCCATACGCGGTTTAACAGATATCAGCCCTTCGAGGTATGTGTCCCATAAGCCGAGAGCGCCGGAAATAAGCCGTGCTAAAGTCTCCTGGCTCAGGATAAGCTCTGCATCGGCTTTTTCATTCCGCACAACACTTACTCGTTCATCAATCTTGAGAAATCCTTCCTGAGAAGGAGTCTTGATACCTATCACACCCTTCCACGAAGGATTCTCTTTTATCCTCCTGTTAAATAGGGGGAGCAGGGAGCTTAGAAGAAGCGGCAGGTCGAGTATGGAAAGCATAAATACCCTCTGCTCGCTGAATTTATAGCCGTTGGCGGTTAAAAGACCTGCTGAAAACTCATCCTGCGGAGAGAGCCAGAAGTGGGCCTCCTCGATCCCCTGCGAGACAAGGTGATTTTCCAGTTTACAGAGAAGCG
>CBDUZM010000569.1:0-2402 GCA_965371685.1 uncultured Spirochaetaceae bacterium
GTCAGGCAGGAAGGTCGCTCCGTATCGATCCGTCCGGCAGCATGTTGTCCGGGTGGTACTCCCCCCGATTTGCCATCTTTTTCCTAACGCAGCGGGGGTTGCTGACCCAGCAGTACTCGGACACCCACTTCTCTTCGAGTCGACCCGATTCGTAGAACCGCTTCATGGGACAAACCGTATACCAGTGACAGATTTTTTTACTCGTATCCCTTGCGCTGCTCATAATCCTCCACTCCCACCCTTGTCAAGTTCAGCTTCACCGCTATAATACCCAGACGGTATAAACGACCAACACAGATGCACCGAGGAATCCAATGAAAACCTATCTTGACTGTATTCCCTGCTTTTTCCGCCAGGCCCTGGAAGCCTCTCGAATGGCCGGCGTTGACGAAGAGGATCAGAGGAAAATCCTGATCGAGCTGGGCCGCATGCTTTCCGATCTTTCATTCGAAGCCGCACCGCCTGAAACGGCCTACAGGATCCACAAACGTATACATGAAGTCTCCCGCTGTCCTGACCCGTACCGCAAGATCAAGGAAGAGAGCAATCGCATGGCTCTCGCCCTTTATCCCCAACTAACCGAACGTATACACGCATCGGATCTCCCCCTTTACACGGCCGTAGAGCTGGCCATTCTGGGAAACATCATCGACTATGGCGCCCTGGGCCATGAGATGGTTCAGGGCGAGCTTGACCGGAAGCTCGCCAATATCGAGTCGAAAAAAGAGGAGACACCGATCTTCGCCTTGGGCGCTTTCGCAGCAGCTCTTTCCCGGGCTGTAGACATCGTCTACCTGGCGGACAACGCAGGAGAAACGGTCTTCGACCGACTTCTTATCGAGACCATCCGAGAATTTCACGAGAACAAGAAGATCACATACGCTGTGCGGCACGAACCGATCCTCAATGACGCCACCCGGGAGGATGCAAAGGTCTGCGGAATCGAACCTGCGGCGGAAATCGTTTCCAGCGGTTCGAGGGCGCCCGGCACCGTGCTTTCAGAGTGCCGTCCGGATTTCGTGGCGCACCTCCGTCGGGCGGATATGATCATCAGCAAAGGTCAGGGCAACTTCGAAGCCCTTTCGGATCAACGGCTTCCAATATTCTTCCTTTTCGTGGCCAAGTGTCCGGTCATAGCCCGGGATGCAGGCTGTCTGGTCGGCGATGTTCTGCTTCTCCCCGGCAGAGACATGGAATTCGAAGCCGGCTAGCCGGGTACGGCTTTCCCGCACCCGCGTTCCTGTATCAGCCGAAGCTTCAGGTTTTTCAGATTCTCCGACAGTGCCACCATGTAACTGGCGGGATCCCGAAGCGCTTTGTATCGGGCCGGAAGCCGGGAAAGGTGATTCTTTGCCGCTTCCTGTATGGTCCGCAGATCCTGAGACGGTTCAACGAGCTTACCGCCCTTCATCTTCAGCGACAGCAGCGGATCGATTCCTCCGTATTCGTTCACGGTGTGAAAGCGGGTGGGATCGGATGGATCGTAAAAACGAATCCCCTTTCCAACTTTCTCTCCCTCCAGAGCCAGAAGATCGCCCAGAGGAGAACCGTCTCTATCGGTGAAGCGGTAGACCTGCTTAATCCCCGGATTGCTGGTTTTATCCGGATCGTCGGAGACCTTGATGGCCGGTACGAATCGTCCATCGACTTCCCTGGCGATCAGCTTGTACACTCCGGTTAGGGAGGAATCATCCCTGGCAGTTACCAGATTGGTGCCAACGCCCCATATGTCGATCGGCGCCCCCCGGGCGATTAGCTCCTGGATCCGGTATTCGTCCAACTCGTTTGAGGCGGCGATTCGAGCCTCCTCGAGCCCGGCCTCATCAAGCTTCCTTCGCACCTCCTTGCTCAAGCTCTCCAAATTCCCCGAATCCAATCGAACACCGAAGCCGGAGCGATTCTTCTTTTCCAACCGCTTGCCGATCCGGATGGCGTTTTCGATGCCGCTCTGCAGGGTGTCGTAGGTGTCGATCAGAAGAAGACAACCGGCGGGGTAGATCATGGCATAGCTCTCGAAGGCTTCCCTTTCGGTGTCGAAGGACATAATCCATGAGTGGCCCATGGTGCCTTTCACCGGGATGTCGAACAGCCGGCCGGCCAGGGTGTTGGATGTGGCAGCTGCTCCGCCTATGAAGGCAGCCCGTGCTGCGGAGAGGGCCCCGTTGACTCCGTGAGCACGCCGGAGCCCGAATTCCAGGACCATACCACCACCCGCAGCCAGGGTGACTCGAGCCGCTTTCGTCGCGATGAGGGTCTGGAAGTTGATGATATTGAGAAGCAGGCTCTCGATGAGCTGTGCCTCCATCAGGGTGGCGTGAATACGCAGGAGTGGCTCGTTGGGAAAGACCGGCGTACCTTCGTCCATGGCGTATATATCCCCGGCAAATCGGAAGGTGGACAGG
>CBDUZM010000570.1:0-2373 GCA_965371685.1 uncultured Spirochaetaceae bacterium
AATCCATTTTGAAGAAATTGCTCTACCTACAGTAAATCGTTCAATTCTTTCAGGTTTTTCAAAAGATCACCTTTGTGTATCGTCAACTGAGCTGCTGTCGCTAAAATCTTTTCCCCGTCTAATGCTCTGGAACGATATGCCCAAAAGCAAAAAGCGGCATAAATCCTTTGATGTTGTCTCTGAAGGAGTTTGTCATATTCCTGATGAGGCTGTAGTTTTTGATGTCGAGAAAATCGTAAGCACCTCAGGCATTACAGGTAGCAGCATTATCCTCTGCGCTTCATTTACAGAAAAGGATAAAAAAACATTTAGTATTGCTGTTTCCGCCATGGTTCACACTCGTATTGAGTTTAATGGTCAGATGACTTTTGAGAGGAATGAAGTGCCGAACGTACATCAGATGTCATTGCCGGATTATTTAGTTCCTGCCGGAGAATCTGCTGCGCTTTTAAAAAAGAACAATCTGAAGATCGAAGTATTTAAAACACCCCGGGGATGGATGCCGATCAGGCTTTCCCTGTTCGGCTTGAATACTGGAATGATTTCAAGCATATGGTCTGTAAACAATGAGCTTGAGGTAAAACCGGAGGCCGAAAAATTGGAGCTTTCCGAGGCTATAGGCGCGAAAATAGTGAACAATTCTTTTGAAGATGGTCTGCCGTATACCATCATGGATTTTCATCATGTTATTATGGGAAAGCTGTCTTTTCGCGTCTATGCAGAAGAAGAAGGTTATATCTACCTCGCCTATGGTTTTTTCTGTTCTAATGATGTTGTAGACTGCCACCGTATGCACCTTCGCGCAGTGGATGTTATACATGTACAGGCAGGAGAGTCTTTTTATCAGGCTTTTGATGTGCGGGCATTCCGGTTTCTTGATATAATTTTCAAGGGTTTTAAAAATGCTGTTAAGGTTTCTGATATCTCAATAGAAGAATCTGTTTTTCTTGAAGAACAAAACAGACACATCGGGACTTCCAGCAGAAAAATTAACAGTATCTGGGAAGCTTCCCTGAGAACCGCGCAGCTTTGCTGTGATGAATTGTTTGTGGATAATCCGGAGCGTGAACATACACAGTGGATTGACGGCATAATAACAGTCGGTGCGTCCGGATATTACGGGTTTGGTGAGGCAAAAAAGACAGCAAAAGCAATCATGGAAATTGCATGGACTCAAACGGAAGACGGACAACTCGCAGGATATGCCCCGGGGAAATGGTTTCCCCGCCTGCCGCTTCAATGCCACATGTCGCTTTTTGCCCTGGCCTGTCACAGGCACTATATGCATACCGGAGATGAACAGTTCGCCGAAGAGACTTTTAAAATTATCCTTCGCATGGTGGAACACTGGGAGAGGCACAGAGGGAATAATGAACTTATCGCAGATCTTCATACTGTGTTTGTAGATTGGGGTTCACATATATACTCCTATGGCCGCGGATGCAGCGGACCGACAGGCGCCCTTACGGCGCTCAATGCTTACTATCTCGGGGTTTTAAAAAAGACAGCAGAAACAGCAGATTTTTTGAACAGAAGGAAAGATGCGGATTATCTACGATCTATAGCATCTTCAATCCGGGATGCTATGAGGAAGAAGCTGTATAATCCGGAGTTTGGTCTTTTTCGTGATGGAACAGGTAATAAAACGGCTGAAAACAATTACTCGCAGACTGCAAATGTGCTTGCTGTTATGTTCGGCGCGGCGCCCCGGGGTGAAGAAGCGGCAATTCTTACCCGCGCTTTCAGTAATAATAATAAGATAGATATAATACCGGCGAATGCCTATTTTATTGTTCAGGTGGGAGAAGCTATGTTCGAAAACGGCTGTGATGAGCTCGCAATTAAATGGATAGGAGAGGGTTTCGGGAACATGGTCGAACATGGGCCGGGAACTCTCTGGGAAACTTGGGAGCCCCATGCCTCTGTTTGTCAGGGTACAGGAGCAGGCCCGGCGTACATTTTTTCCAGATACCTTGCAGGATTATATCCTGCTAAACCCGGTTATTCTGAAATTGGTATTGATCCTCACCCCGGTAATTTAGACCATTTGAATACCATACTATTTACTCCGCATGGAAAGGTTGGAATACAATGGGAAAGAAAAAACAACAGGCTGAAATACAAATTACAAATTCCGTCTGGATGGAATAACCGCCCCGTTATTACAAACAGAATAGTTGATATCACAGTAATAGAAAGCGCTTCATGAACCTGGCATTGAGGTACTTTAATGTGTTAATATCCTATTCCACGTATTCGAAGACATCCTCAAGGGAAGCTCCCAATGCTTTTGCTATCCTGAATGCGAGTGACAGCGAAGGCACGTACTTCCCCTGCTCAAGAGCAACGATCGTCTGACGCGTGCAGCCGGCG
>CBDUZM010000571.1:0-2337 GCA_965371685.1 uncultured Spirochaetaceae bacterium
AGAATGCGCCTCTGAAATCATTGTATTCCGCCGCCCCATGATACTGATAGTACGGGAGAATCGCGATGAGGTAAAGTCGGTTTAAGGAAGATACGGATTATTCAGGCAGGTATTTTACACAGGCGTGTATCGGTCTCCGCCCACCGGATATCACTAATGCTAAATGCCTGTGAAAAGCGATGATTTTCTCCCTGTTCCCGGTTTCAACTCAGTATGAGAGGCCGGCGCCAAATTGAATGCCGAAGCAACCGATATTCTCGTTATCAACAAAAATTTCCCAATTGCTAAGACTCGGCACTATAGTAGTGCTGATCCGCAGGCCTATGCTGATAAATCTCATCAGGATGTAATCAGCACCCGCCGCCACGCTGATAGCCAGGCCCGAGTCTGAAGAGTATTCCGCAATCCAATAATCTCCTAAGGTTTGCATTAAGTACCCGGCGCCGACCCCACCATAGACTTGAAAGTTCTTAAAAGGAGAAAAGATGCCTCCTATATGTGCTTTGATGTCAACGGTGTCAAAATCGTTGTAAGATTCTGCAAGGAGTTCCGAACTAAAAGTCTGGATAATATAGCTAAGTGAGGCTGAGGCGTAGAAGTATTTCAAAAAAACCTGGAGGAAGTGCAGATCCACACCGTAGGCTGTGGTCCACCAGTCAAAACCGAAATAATCGATATCATGTTGCACATCTATTATATCTATTGCAGATCCGAAGTAAATTGGATACAGAAAAGAAACTACCACATGGGATCTGGGACCAGTTTTTTCTTCCCTCGATTTCAATAAACGCCTTTCGGGCTGAACCTCTTCCTCTACCGGCTCTTCTTCAGAGACCACGACCTCTTCGGCAGAAAGAGCAGCTTCCCCACCAAACAGCTGGATTCCTACCTTACTCGCCAACTCGAATACCACATCCGCCTTTCCCTTTTTCTCGGCTGACGTCTGGGCAACGATAGCCCCCGTTTCGACATTGATGATTTTAGCTGAGATAAAGTAGGTTTCTCCAACCTTTGAAACTCTTGCTACACCTACAAAATCAGCTCCCAGGTATTCACCGGCTTTCTTTATTTCTGTGTCTTATACTATTCCGGAAAACTGAAATTCCTTTTCCGTCAGCACCTCTGCAATGTTCGCCCTGTCCAGGACCACGTATTCTCCTGAAGCAACAGCCTGCTCGATTATTTTTTCCGTAATAGGTACCCGGATCGCAGGGTCAAGTCCTTCCTCTAGAATAGAATCCAGAACAGCTAGAGACGGCTTTGCCATTAGTGATCCTGAAAAAAAGAATAGCATAAAAAGAACGTATAAGGCTGATTTACGATTCATAGAGACCTCCGTTTAAAGTGACGATAGTACGGAATTTCTCCTTTGTCAATAAAAGCATCATCAGTCCTTGCATGTCTCTTACCCCAGCACAAAGGGAAGCATGGCGTAAAAAGCCGATGCCTCTACCAGGTGGCTGATCCGGGTCCTTTCGTTGGGCGCATGGGCATATACCTCGTCTCCCGGACCGAAGCCGATGGTCGGAATACCGGCACGTCCGCAGGTGGCAACACCGTTTGTCGAGAAAGTCCATTTTCCGGTTTTTACCGGCGCCTGGAAAAGAAGGGAGTATGCCTTTTCTCCTGCTTTGATAAGCGGGTGCTCTTCGGAAATTTTCCACGTTGGGAAAACCATTTCCTGGCTGAACCGCGTTCCCTTGTAACTTGGACGGTCGTAGACAGGGACCCTTATCTCTGCCGGTTCTTCAATGAGGATCCCTGCCAGCTCGTTCAGGACGCTTTCCTTGCTTTCTCCCCAGGTCAGCCTTCTGTCCAGGTGAATGCCTGCGCTGTCCGGTATGGCGCAGAGAGAAGGCGACTCGGAGGATATCCGGGTAACGGCTACCGAGCCTTTGCCCAGGAAGGAATCTTCCTTGAGCCCTGCGTTCGAGTCAGCTATTCTCAATGCGGTACGGGCTGCTTTGTAGACTGCATTATCCCCCCTTTCCGGCGCAGATCCGTGGGCGGAGAGGCCCTTGAAGAGAATATCCACTTCCATCCTTCCCCGTTGGCCCCTGTAAAGGCTCAAACTTGTAGGTTCTGTAATGAGGACGAAGTCCGGTACAAGTTTCTGTTCTTCGATAAGGTATTTCCAGCAGAGGCCGTCGCAGTCCTCCTCCATGATCGTGAAAGTAAAAAAGATGCTTAAAGGACCTTCATATGCCAGCTCCTTGAGGATGCGGCCCGCCGTCACCATGGAGGCGGCGCCGCCTTTCTGATCCACGGCGCCCCGGCCTAGTACCCACCCGTTCCGAACAGCGCCCGAATAGGGATCGTCCTGCCACTGGTTCCTGT
>CBDUZM010000572.1:0-2335 GCA_965371685.1 uncultured Spirochaetaceae bacterium
CTTGTTGTTCCAGATGTAAAGATTATCTCGACTAAAGCGTCCGACTCAATATGCGGTAGATCAGATAATGAAACTGGTTGAAGAGCCTCCAGCTTTTCAAGCAGATTCTCTACGTACAATTTTGGAATTGCGGCATCTACGTCTTTGAGCCTGGAGAGAAGTAACGCTTTCGCCCCTACTCTGTTAATAATGACTTTCACGAACTCGGCACGGGAATTGAAATCTACAGGAACAACGACAATCCCCGACACCAGGCATCCGAAAAGTGACACAACCCAGCTTGGCGAGTTGTAAGCCCACAAGCATACCTTGTCGCCTTTTTTAATTCCCATGGAATGAAGCAGCGAAACGAAGCGCCTGGTTTTATTGTGAATATCGAAATAACTCAATGATTGAGTCCGGTAACTGCCTTTCCATAAAATCGCTGTTCTATCGCGGTATAACTCGGCCAGCTTGTTGACGTGGTACTTTATTGTATCTTTTTCCTGGTGTTCGTCCATTTTCACCCGGTGATAAGCTTGACCCGACCGGAAATTCGAAAGCGTGTGCTACCCCATGCCCACATGAGCAGACCGTCTATATTGACCATGTACGGCTTTGAGTCCTCAGAGATTATCTTTAACTCCTTTTCAACTTTAGAGGATATAGTACCTAGAGTTTCCGAATAATCCAGAATATCCCCCTTCCAGCAATGGATGAGCTGTTTAAAGGAAGCAAGGATACCAAGGTCATGAATTACAATTGTCTGAAAGTACCCCTCACCCAGGGGAATCCCTCTCGCAAGAGGGAATTGCTTTCCGAGGTCTCCATTCATGATAATGACACTGTTGTACTTCTGTGGCGGGATTTCCTTATCGTCCAACACAAGCCTGAAATAAGGTGTCCTATGCAGTAAGTTGTCGATTTGCCGCTTTATCAAAGCGCAGCTCGCACCCACAATAAAGGGACCACGATCACCAAAAAGGGTTCCCAAAATGCCCTTGTAATATTTAACGAATCGGTTCTCTGTGAAATAGGGTATGTCGCCAAAAACTCCAATGCCTCCGAAACCAATAAAATGGCGCGTCCATTCGGCCTCATCTATCCCCGTCCCTGCGGCCTCAATAACGTCAGCCTGGATTGTCCTGTCCTCATCAACGCTCCGGGAGATAATGCGGACCGCCGATGAGAGTTCGTCGGGTATCTTCAAGACCTTGCCGATCAGGTCCGCTGAGCCTTTACGAAGAAAAGCCAAACGTAGATCTTCCGGTAATCCCTCTGCAGTATGACATCCTTCTAGGACACTGTTAAAGGTACCAGCGCCACCTGCTGAAACAATGACACGGCTCCCATTTTCTACTACTTTCCGGGTTTTCGCCCTCGCCTCCGCATGGCTATCGACAATGTGCACCTTAGAGGTGCCAGAATAATGTTTCTCGAATTCCTCCCCCATTCCATCTATCTTTTTCCAATCGCTTACCGCACCGGATCTTGTAGTAGAAATTACGTCTATTCTCTTTTTGATCTCGCTCATTGTTTCGACGATCACTTACTATTATGAGGCCCGGATGTGTTCAACAATTGCGGTCACGGTATCCGATATTGATAAGTTATCAACCGATATTCTATGGACCCTCGTGCCGAATTCAGCGGCTACAAGATCGCAGACCATTGAATACGCCCCCTGCAGCTTGTCTAGGAAATTCTGCTTCTCATGAATCTGCCTTTTTTCTCCCCTTGCCAAGATACGCTTAACCGCAATGTCCGGATTTATATTCAAAAAGAAAACGATATCTGGGCGCGAGAATCGTGCTAGTTTGAGCCTGTTGACCAGAAATACGCCGGGAATATGCCTTATATAAAAACATATTTCCGAAAGGGGGATTGTCTCATCGCAACATAGATATCTTATTGATTTCGTACATTCATGCGGCTCGAAATATCGAGGATGATAAAAACTTGCCCATCCCACTATATTTATCAGTGGGGAGCCATCCGTCAGTACAAATTCCGGGGTATGCTTATCAATTATGGCATTTTGGATATTTACGCGGCATAGCACTTCCGAAAATTTTATGACCTGGTAGAGGGTCTTGTGCCTGCTTTTCTTTGCAAGCTTTCCGAGGAACCTCTTTCTACCTCCCCAGGGGACCTTATCTAATTTGATAATTCCCTTATATCTATCGCCCAGCCATACTTCATCTCCAATTCCTGCGACATATGAATCCTTGCAAATCACCTTCAAGGTTTCGTGGAAACAGGTGCTCTTTCCACAACCGTCGATCCCGATAATCGATATGCAAGTACCCATCTCTCAATGCC
This sequence comes from uncultured Spirochaetaceae bacterium, assembly GCA_965371685.1. GTDB lineage: Bacteria > Spirochaetota > Spirochaetia > SZUA-6 > CAZLRN01 > CBDUZM01. The sequence continues at coordinate 2,302 of CBDUZM010000572.1, forward strand.
CGATACTTAATCTGCAGGAAGCACAAAACCTCTC
>CBDUZM010000573.1:0-2334 GCA_965371685.1 uncultured Spirochaetaceae bacterium
TTCGAGGATATTCTCCTTGGTACTACGTTGAAAGAAGAAATAAACGAAGACACTGGAAAGATAGAGAAAAAAGTGACCGAATACACCCTGGAATCTCTGCAGCCAAGAATTGTTTTAATGGACGCGGAGGGTAAAGAAAAGGCATCTTACCACCTGCCGGGCTCATCATATCTTAGTGTTGAAGACGGACAAAAGATTAAGGCAGGCCGCATCCTGGCAAAAATGCTCAAGGAAAGTGTTAAAACCAGGGATATAACCGGAGGGCTTCCGAGGGTTGGTGAGCTTTTTGAAGCGCGGCGTCCAAAGAATACTGCTGTCCTGGCTCAAATCACCGGAACCGTAGTGTTTAAAGGCCTTCTCAAGGGAAAGCGTGTTATCCTTGTTGTGGATCCTTTCGGTAAAGAGTATCGCCATCTTATTCCAATGGGTAGACATCTCCTGGTTAGAGACGGCGATTCGGTAGATGCCGGTGAACCGTTGTCCGACGGAAACATTGATCCGCATGATATTCTGGAGATCTTGGGAGAAAATGCCCTGCAGAATTACCTTGTCAACGAAGTCCAGGAGGTTTATCGACTTCAAGGGGTAAATATTAACGATAAGCACATAGGAATAATAATCAGACAGATGATGCGTAAAGTTGAAATTATTGCAGTCGGTGATACCAACTTCATCCTCGAGCAGCATGTGGACAAGTATAAATTCAACGAGGAAAACGAGAAAGTTATTAGGGAAGGCGGCCAGCCGGCAGTAGGCCGACCTCTGCTTCTGGGTATAACAAAGGCGTCTCTCAATATCGAATCCTTTATTTCGGCGGCTTCTTTCCAGGAGACAACCAAGGTGCTTACAAACGCGGCTATAGCAGGAAGCAGGGATCAACTGCGGGGTTTGAAAGAAAACGTGATAATAGGCCACCTGATTCCTGCCGGAACCGGTATGCGGGTATATCAGGATGTAAAGCTTTTCGACGAGAATAAGGAAGATCTCGATATCATAATCGACAGAATAGTAGAAGAAAAGCAGCGAGAGAAGGAAGAAGAGGCGGCAAAGAAAGGTTCCGAGGCACTGCCGGAAGATACGGGAGTTACAATATCCTGACAGCAGAATTTGCTTAAATCCAAGAAAAAAAGAGTGACAAAAATGCATATTCTTTGTATATTATGACGATCTGCATCGTGATTGACGGATAATATCCTGATATTCTCATGTTTATATTGAATGTAATTAATTAATGGGAGGGGTTTCCGGTCACCGAACAAAATTAAGATTGATGGGTAGAACCGGAGTGCGGAACGATAGTTTTCCAGCACAGAAGGGCGGAATACACATAAATATTTCTCGATGGTATTTTCGAGGGAAAGGCTTGACTTTTTTTTTATCTATTGGTAGTGTCAGCTTTTCATAGTGAAAAAGTGTGCGTATAAGGTAAAGTTTTTATGCCAACAATAAATCAGCTGGTACGTAAGGGTCGTAAACAGATATACAAAAAGACTAAAGCTCCGGCTCTTGGATCATGTCCGCAGAAAAGGGGTGTCTGTACACGGGTAATGACTATTACACCCAGGAAACCAAATTCCGCGCTCAGGAAGGTGGCAAGGGTGCGTCTGACGAACGGCATGGAGGTTACGGCCTATATACCGGGAATCGGACACAATTTACAGGAGCATTCTGTTGTCCTGATTAGAGGAGGTAGGATCAAGGACTTGGCTGGCGTAAGGTACCACATTATCAGAGGCGCCAAGGATACTCTGGGTGTGGAAGAGAGAAAAAAATCACGTTCCAAATATGGAACCAAAAGGCCAAAGGCTTAATTTAAGCCGAAGGCTTTTTTTTCGCCGGCGCGGGTTGTTGCCGCCTGGATCGGGAGAAATACTATGCCGAGAAAAAAGATAGCTCAGAGACGGTTGCTTCAGGTGGATCCGAAGTACAATAGTAATGTGGCAGCCAAATTCATTGTCAGGATGATGTATAAAGGTAAAAAATCCACAGCAAGGAAAATCCTTTACGATTCCATGGAGAGTATTCAGGAGAAGGTTAAAAAAGACCCCATCGAAGTTTTTCTGAAAGCACTGGAGAATGTAAAACCGACGGTGGAAGTGAAATCGAGACGTGTCGGGGGGTCTACCTATCAGGTTCCTGTAGAAGTCATGGGAAGCAGGAGAGATGCTCTGGCCATGCGGTGGATAATTCAGTTCGCCAGGCAGAGAAGCGGAAAATCTATGAGCGAAAAACTAAGCGCTGAGTTAATCGATGCCTATAACTCAACGGGATCTGCTTTTAAGAAAAAGGAGGATACCCATAGAATGGCGGAGGCAAATAAGGCCTTTGCTCATT
>CBDUZM010000574.1:0-2325 GCA_965371685.1 uncultured Spirochaetaceae bacterium
CTGTTCCCCCCTATCCTTGTCTCTGTTTGTGCTTCGGATTCTGGCATATTATCCTTAAAACACCTCTCCGTCTTATTACCTTACACTTATCACAAATTGGTTTTACGCTTACCCTTACCTTCATGCTCAAATCTCCTACAGATTTCTCGATTTTATTCTGCCTTTTTTCATAATTCCGTCTCGATGGTGCATACGCAGATGCCCCTCTATCTGCGACATGGTATCCAGATCAACACCCACCATGATCAGAAGAGATGTCCCCCCCATCAGCATGGCCACCGATTGGGGAAAGTTGAAAAGACTTTGAACGATAGAAGGAATCAAGGCAATGAAAGCCAGGAAAATGGCGCCCGGAAGGACGATTCTGTTCAAAATCCTGGTCAAATATTCCTCCATTTTCTCCGAACGAATACCGGGGATCGAACCTCCGTTCTCTCTTATATTCTTAGCTATCTCCAACGGATTTAAAGTAACTTGAGTATAGAAATAAGCGAAAAAGATGATCAGCAACGCGTATACCGCCTGGTATGCCACTCCGCTGGGCCTCAGAAAATGTGCAATATCCTGCAGCCATCGGACATCATTTGCAAGACTCTGCGCGATCTGGATGGGCATGGAAAGGATGGCAGAAGCAAAGATGACCGGAATAACTCCGGACGGATTTATCTTGAAGGGTATATATGTGTTCTGTGCACCGTAGATCTTTCTGCCTATCACACGTTTCGCGTAATGCACAGGTATTTTTCTCTGGCCTTGCTGCTCATATATAACCAGGGCTACAACCCCGACAAACATTGCTAACACCACTATAATAAAAACAGGATTCAGGTTCTGTGTTGGGTCTCTGACCGTCAGTACCATCTGGTTGATAGCCCAGGGTATACGGGCCACGATACCGGCGAAGATGATAAGTGATATACCGTTACCAACTCCTCGCTGGGTTATCTGTTCGCCAAGCCACACCAGAAACATGGTGCCCGCCGTAACTGTCAGCATGGCTATTAATGTGAACGCCAACGGGGATATAAGTACGGAGTCTGGAATTTGGCTTGCAAGTCTCGTTATGGTAAAAGACTGAAGCAGGCATACCGGGACAGTTGCATAGCGGGTGTACCGCTGTATCTTCTTTCTCCCCCCCTCCTCTTCAGATATCTTTTTCATCTTTGGAAAAACCATGGTCATGAGGTTCATGATGATGGAAGTAGTAATATAGGGCATGATTCCCAGCATCATTATAGAAAAACGCTGTAAAGCTCCGCCGGAAAAAAAGTCAAGGAAGTCAAATATTCCCGATGCTCCGCTGCTTTCCTGGCTGAACCAGTTGACAATAGCATTCCTGTCAACTCCCGGAATTGGAATAAAAGTCCCCACTCGAAAAATTATCAAAAGTAGTATTGTAAAGACGATTCTGTCTCTAAGATCCTTGATCCGGAATATGTCTATCAGGGGATTACTCGCCATTGTTATTTACCTCAGGCTCTTTTTTCAGGGGAAGGGTATCTTCCTTCTCCTCTGTTTGATTACCCATTGTACCTTGGATTTCCCCACCCTCCTTGAGTATTTTATCCCGGGCATTCTGCGATACTTTATCCACGGCAACAATTAGTTTTTTCGTCAGCTCCCCGTTACCCAGCACTTTGACAGCAGCTGCTTTTTTACTGATCATTCCTTTGCTGTAGAGAGAATCCCGGTTAACAGTTTCGTTGCCGCTGTATTTTTTCTCCAGGTCTCCGACATTCACTACTGCATATATTGTCTTGAACCGGGCATTGGAAAATCCTCTCCTGGCAATTCGTCTGTAAAGAGGCATCTGTCCCCCTTCGAAGCCCAAACGAACACCTCCACCCGATCTGGCATTCTGTCCCTTATTCCCTTTACCGCATCTTCCTCCACGCCCGGTTCCAGAACCTCTGCCGCGTATTCTTTTCTTTTTAATTGTCCCTCTCGGAACGCGTAAGGTGCTGCCGCTCATTTTTTCAACTCCTCAACCTCAATCATGTGAGAAATAGCATTGATCATACCCATTATGTGGGGACTCCTGTTTTTCTCCACTGTGGCGCCGATCTTCCTAAGGCCTAATGCATGAGCTGTACGTGCATGCTTGGGTTTTACACCTATCAGACTCCTGATAAGTTTGATCCGTATACGTTTGACAGACATAATTAACCCCATAACTCGTTAATCTTTTTACCCCTGCCTGCGGCGATTTCCCCGGCATCCATAAGGTTTTCGAGTCCATTCATGACAGCTTTGACGATGTTCATGGCATTCCCGGAACCGAGAGATTTGCTCAGTATATCGGTAATACCTCCTGCCTCCATTATC
>CBDUZM010000575.1:0-2308 GCA_965371685.1 uncultured Spirochaetaceae bacterium
GGGTTAAAGAAGACGTCGATTTTTATTTAAAAGTGATCGACGATGGTGACGGAATTCCCCTAAACGATGAAGGTATACCGGATTTCAAATATGTAGCAACCCATATTTGCGATTCCATTAAACGACGGTTAAAGAAGGAAGGGATAGAGGGTATTCAGGGAGAATTCGGGATCGGTCTCTTGAGTTTCTGGACTGTAGGGGAACGTATGATTCTCGCCTCTGCAGGATCTGATGAGCGAACATACCAGATGGAGATGAAAAAGAACGAGCCCGGTTATACCATAACTCAGAAGAGATCGCTCTTTTCCCATCCCGGAACCGAGCTTATCGTTCATCCAATTCTTCCCGGCATCAGACAGCTTACCGGGGAAAAGATACAGAATTATCTCGCTTCGGAGCTGCGGGACAGAATTCGAAAATCGGGGGTCAAGATAAAGATAAAGGATCGTACTTCCAGAAAGGAGTTCGAGGTAAAACCGCGTCAGTTCACAGGCAGGCTGCTGCATGACTTCGATACTTTGAAGACCGAAGAAGGGGAGATCTACATCGAGCTATATCTAAACGCCCCCTCTCCCGACAACGCGATCAGCCTGTACCGGTACGGAACCAGGGTGCTTCCCTCGATCTCGAAGCTGGATTTTTTCAATGCCGAACCCTGGATTTCCGGGTATCTTCAAGGAATAATCGATGCGCCTTTCCTTCAGATTACACCGGGAACACGCGACGGTATTGTCCACGATGAACACTTTCTCACTTTGTGCACATCAATAGAAACGATGAAACCGGAGCTGGAAGCCATCATAGAGCAGGAAAAGAAAGCGGAGGAAGAAGAAGCCAGCAGAAAAATTCTAACTTCAATCCGAAAGGCTTTAAGAGAAGCTTTTCTATCTCTTTCGCAGGAAGATTATGACTGGTTCGATATTTATGCCGACACCAAAGAACCCGGAACGAAACACACGGATCGACCGGGCAGCATCGCCGATGAGGAAACCGAACAGGCTCAAATATTTGAAAAAAGAAACGGGGAAGCCGACGCCCTGGACTCCAAAGAGTTCTTTGAGTATTCAGGCCCTTTGTATAAGCTGATTATATCGCCTGCTTCCAGCATTGTAAAAGTAAGGACGTCAAAAAATCTGCGATGTATACCCAGGGATCGAAATAAACGGATCGTAGAGCACAATGTCGATATCCGGTGGGAGATAAAGGAGGGAGAAGGCGCCCTTACCAGTTCCGAAAAGGAAATCGTCACTTTTACAGCGCCGGAAGAGCCGGGACTTACTATATTGGAGGCAACCGCAACCCAGGGAGAAATCGTCTGCTCAGCCGAGAGCATTATAACCATAGCTGAAACGCTTATAGAAAAACCGGATGACTATACCAAAGGGTTAAATAAGGGGCTTCCCGGTTACACATACCGAAGAGCGCCGGGGGAGTTGTGGCGCTCCCAATATGACGAGAAAAACAATCTTGTCATCATTAATAACGGTCACAGCGATTATCTCTTCGCCTCGAAGAAGCAGGCCAGGAAGCTCAAGTATATCTGCAGGCTCTTTGCCAAAGAGCTAGTTCTAAAAAATTTCATGGGTTTCAGTAACGAAGAGCTTCTCGAACGGATGATAGAGCTCTCTCTCTATACGGAAGAACATTTAAAGTAGCGAATGTGAAAATGCGTATTCTATACCTTTTCCTGATGATAATCGGCGGCTACCTTTCAGGCTCCCTCAGCTGGGCAATTATCATCACCAGGCTTGCGACCGGAAAAGACATAAGAGAGCTGGGCAATAAAAACGCGGGAACGTCCAATGTGAAGAGAAGCGTCGGCATACAATATGCCGCCATTGTTTTTATACTGGATGTAGCTAAAGGAGTCGTACCAATGTTTCTGGCACGGCGCTTTATCTTTCCGGGAGACGGGTATTTCGACATCCTGGCTGTCTTTGCCATAGGCATGGCCGCTGTAGCAGGACACTGCAGGCCCGTCTATTTCGGCTTTAGAGGCGGGGGAGGTATCGCCACATCCCTGGGAATCTATTGCTTTTTTGTGCCTGTCGAATTTTCATTGTCACTCTGTATTGCCGGGGTAATTGTTTTTCTTTTTATTAAAAACGTTAAACGCAAGCTTACTCAATGGATGCCGATTATCTTTATCACTATCACACCATTCCTCAACCTGGCTGTCCATCTGTCGGTAGATGTTCCTTTACTGAATAATATCTCCCTGGGCGGTCACGGCTGGCCCGTAGCAATAGGCACAGCCGCCACTTCCCTCTTCATACTCTGGATGAACTTATCTTTTATGGGGGAAAGA
>CBDUZM010000576.1:0-2294 GCA_965371685.1 uncultured Spirochaetaceae bacterium
ATATCGATAAAGCCGGTTATCTTGAGAGAAGATCCGTTCTGTTCCGCCATTACAGTCCCCGACCAGATATCGTAGTGGGTCAGGGTGCTTTCGGCGCCGATGTCCAGTAGAGCGGGAAAGCTCTTCCTTGCATCCGCGACAGTATCCAGGAAGCTCGCAGCAAGAAGGTCCTTTCCGCTTATTTCTTCGAAAACCTTGTCGAAACGGGGCAGCCAGAAGTCGGCCCAGGAACACTGTCTCTCGGTTTCGGAGAACTCGATGCCGCCGAAACCTGTGGAGCGGCGTTCATGAAGGCGCCCGACGAAATGACCGAGCTGCTCCGATACGGATTCTCTCTGCTGTCTGCTCAGAAAACCGAAGAGATGGTGCAGGACGGACCCGGGAATTTTATCCATTATGAGAACTGTGCCGGGGATTGTCTCGCCTGAAGAATCCAGAAGGCGGGGCACGGGAACAGGCATTTCCGTGTTTCGGGCGAAGAAGTCAAGCACGGCATACTCCCGCTCCAGACCCCGGCTGCCCGCCTCCGGGTTTATCTTGAAAACCAACTCCCTGGTCTCGCCCGCTGAAGAGGCGTCCCTCTTAAGAGCGATGTCCCCCTTGCGAGCGACGTTCCTGAAAGACACGGAGATCACCCGGTTCCAGCAACCCCCGGTCAGTATTCCGGCGGAGACAGCCTCGACGGGCATTTTAAGCGCGCGGGCGCCCAGGGCATTCAGGTTGGCGCTGTTGAGAGACGGATCGATCTTCTCCTTCAGCACCTTTTCCATTACATTCACGGTTCTAACGTCTCAGTTTATTCAATACCGTTGTTTTCGATAACCTTTTGATACCAATCGGCGCTCTTTTTCCGGATCCTTTGCTGACTGGGATAATCGAGGTAGAGCAGACCGAAGCGCTTGCTGTAGCCGTAAGCCCATTCGAAGTTGTCCATAAGGGACCAGGTGAAGTAGCCTTTGAGCGGGACCCCATCCTGAATTGCCCGGTGAGCCTGAACGAAATGATCCCGCAGGAAGGCAATCCTGTCATCATCGTCGATTCTAACATTATCTATCAGGTTGTCCCTGCAAGCTATGCCGTTTTCCGTTACGTAGATCTCCGGGGGGGAATAATCACTGTGAAGTCTCGAGAGGAGCACGTGGAGCCCTTCGGGAAAGATCTCCCACCCCATTTCTGTAAACTTAGCGCCTTCCGGTTTCACTTTGTCATAAAGCTTGTCCTTTCTCTTCGGGCTTCGTACGATTTCTCTCGTGTAGTAGTTGACGCCGAGAAAATCAACATGAGCCTGACCGAAAAGATCCATATCTCCTTCTTCCGGCTTCGGCGCTCCATACTTGCCGTCGTAGAGCTCAAGCATGTCTTCCGGATAGCTTCCGCGGAAGACCGGGTCGAGGAACCAGCGGTTGAAGTAGCCGTCGGCCAGGAGGGCGGTGTCCCGGTCCTCCGGAGCATCGGTGGCCGGATACACGGGAGTAAGATTCAAGGCGATACCGATCTTTCCGCCTGAATCCAACTCCCGGAAGGCCTGTACTGTTTTGGCGTGGGAGAGGAGCAGGTGATGGGATACCTGGAGGGCAGCCGCATAATCCTTGATGCCCGGGGCATGAATACCCTCCGCATACCCTAAAAATGTGGTTACCCATGGTTCATTGTGGGTTATCCATAGTTTGACCCTGTCTCCCAGGTGCTCGAAGAGGGTGACCGCGTAATCCGTGAAGTAGCTCGCAGTATCCCTGTTCGCCCAACCACCCCTGTCCTGGAGCGCCTGGGGCAGATCCCAATGGTAGAGGGTTAGGGCCGGGGTAATTTCGTTTTCCAGCAGGCTGTCGGCCAGAGAGGAGTAGAAATCCATTCCCGTTTGATTGATCTTGCCCTTGCCTTCGGGAAATATGCGTGACCAGGCGGTCGAAAAGCGGTAGGACTTCAAGCCCAGCGCCTTCATGGCGGTCACGTCTTCCCTATACCTGTGGTAGTGGTCGCACGCCGTGTCGCCGGTATCGCCTCCCTGGATTTTGCCCTGGGTGTGGGCGAAGCGGTCCCAGATGGATTCTCCCCTTCCGCCGTCGTGAACGGCGCCTTCTATCTGGTACGAAGCCGTGGCTGCTCCCCAGAGGAAATTGTCCGGAAATGTCATTGTAGTCATTGAGTGTTCTCCTTAAAATGAAAGTGAGATTCCCAGCTGAATCGCCAGCGAAGCCAGATCCATCTCGAGGGAATCCCCGTAGGGTGTAATTCCGGGCTGCCATTCGCTGAGCTCGAAGAAGCTGCCGTTCGTGCCGGTCGCTACTCCGCCG
>CBDUZM010000577.1:0-2290 GCA_965371685.1 uncultured Spirochaetaceae bacterium
CATAATGGTTTGAGAGCAGAGGTAACGATCGATACTCATTTCAATCGCTTCCCCGTCAGGATCAGTCAAAGCGTCGAAGTATGTGCTGTTCAGCTCATACGGGCTTTCACTGCCGTCCGTGTTTCTCATTGTGGAAACATGTCCTCCCCGTTTTTTCACGCGATCCGTCAAATCTTTTATTTCTTTTTCCGAAAGAATACCTTCCAGTGGGCGTACACCGATACCATCGTGGGAAGCCGTGAAGTTGAAAAAGGTGCAATGTGGAGGCGGCGGCTCGAGCGACTGAACCCATCCCGTCAAGTATGCTGCATTTCCCGAGAGCAATGTGTGCAGGAGCAGAGGGGGAAGGGTAAATTGATATACCATGTGGGCTTCATCTCCCTCGTCGAAATAGCTTATATTCTCCTTATGAGGTACGTTGGTTTCAGTCAGGAGGACCACGCCCGGCGCGATGGTTGATAAGATTGTCCGGAAGAGCTTCACCACTTCGTGGGTTTCCGGCAGATGAATACACGACGTTCCACTTTTTTTCCAGAGGTACGCGATGGCGTCCAGCCTGATAAACCTGGCGCCCATACCGACATAGTGTAAAAGTATATCGATAAATTCGAAGAGGACGTCGGGATTCGCGAAATTCAGATCCAGCTGATCGGAGCTGAAAGTAGTCCACAGGTGCGCCAGGCCGTTTACGGTCTGCATCGGCGAAAGGAGGGGACTGCTCCTCGGCCTTACCACGGAAGAGAGGTCGGCAGCCTGGTCCATTACAATGAAGTACTTGAGCGCCGGCTGAATGCCGCCGGCATAATCCTTTGCCCAGCCACTCTCCCGGGAAACATGGTTGATTACAATGTCCATCATGAGCTTGAAAGTTTTCCCTGTCTCCCGGATGTCCCGCCATGTGCCCAGGTCCGGCGCTACTTTTCTATGATCGATGACGGAGAATCCCTCGTCCGAGGAAGAGGGAAAAAACGGCAGAATATGGATTGTCTTAATAATACTGCCTACGGTTTTCTTAAGAAAGCCTCCGAGTGCCTGCAGGGGAGAGGAATTTTCGTTTTGGACCATATCAGGATACGTGATGAGGATATTGTCACGCTGATCCCACAACTCTTCCCGTGCGCCGGCAGGATCTATCTGTCCGGAATACCTTTCGAGAATCATTCGGAGCCTTTCGAGGCATTGTTCGGCCCTGCCGCCGTAGAGAAAGGTGAAATGGTCCAGGAGCTTCTCTCTCTCGTCAGAACGAAAAGGTTTCATCCGGTGTTCCCCTTACAATACTCGATGGATGTCAGGAGCAGGCGCAGCTTTCCCCGAAGCAGCGAATAGCTGAAATGCCTGCCCGCAATACGATAGTTGTGATCGACGACCTCTCTCATGTAAGTTCGGTCCCCGAGCACCCGCCGGACCTGCTCCACGTTTTCATGCGTCAGTATACCGTCCATTACAATAAAACGGAATCCCAGCGGCTCAATGTCCCTGGCGAAGACCGGGTATCTGTTGACCAGGAGAGGCCGGCGGAAGTATACAGCTTCAAGAAGCGCGTTTCCGAATCCCTCATAAATGCTGGGATAGGCAACAAGATCGGCATTGGGATAGAGATCCCAGAGGGTATACATCTTTCTATCCTGCGTATCCAGGCGCCGTGTATCACTTACACGGTCGGAAATGAACCGAAGATCGACACCGCTGCTCCCGGCCAACTCCTCCAGAGTTTTCTGATAGGCATACCCTTCATCGCCGGCATCGTGCGATATTACGAGCTTGCATTTTGGATCGCCAAGAACCTGAACCAACCTTATGGAATGTTCGATACCTTTCCTGGGTATAATCCTGGTGGGCTGGAGAATGAAAACGTCGTCACCCGTAAGACCGATCTCCTCTCTCACGTCTGAATTGTACTCATCGATCCCGAACTTCTTGTTTTCGAAATCCAGGACATTGGGTATGAGCACGGATGGAATTCCCCTCCTCCGTGAAAGCTCTTCCCGGGCGGATTGATTGATGACGACATGCTGCAGATGCGGGTTTCCAGGCGGAAATGACATATCCAGATAATCAGAGACGGCATTATCGAGAAAGCGGTCCCTCTCCCAGTAGAAATCGTGGTGGTGCCCGACGGTCGGAATGCCGGTTTCAGCCATGAATTCGGTTATCGCGACGCCGAGGGGCACATGCATGGGAATACTCAATGCATTCTCGACAATGAGAGTGGTTAGACCAAAAGCCTCTCCAAAGCTGTACAAGCTGCCTTTCAGGTAACTGGCCAGAGATGAAATCCGCTCTCTAACGA
>CBDUZM010000578.1:0-2288 GCA_965371685.1 uncultured Spirochaetaceae bacterium
GCGATTTTCAGCGTCCGGAAAAATGACTAATTTTCCTTTATTGAACGAGTTCTGATGTTGGCAGCTTTCCCGGCAATCTCCAAATGAAGAGATGGATCTTGTGATAAACAAAATTCTATTGTTCGGCGAAAAAACGTCCCGACCTTTCAAGCACAGTCTTGTCTATTACACTTAAATTGCAAATCTGGTGAACGTTCTACGGCTCTGAAATACAGATTCTGGCGATGTATCAAGGAAGGGCTGACAGTAATTTGCTCAATCTCTCGACTTCCGTCGAGGCTTCCGAAGCGATGTCTCTCGTTTCCCACGGGTCTTCCACCATGTCGTACAGAACAGGCGCTGCCCCTGATTCCAGGATCAACTTGTATCGCTCATCTGCGATCGATTTCCAATCACGGGCACCGCTCGAAAGGGCAGAGATCACATGCTCCCTGTGGTTTTCCCTGTTCCCCTCGAGAAGGGGCAGAAGAGAACGAGAATCCACCGCTTCCGGCATAACGCAGCCGGCTGCTTCGACCATTGTGGACGTTAAATCCTGCAGTTCCACCAGCACATCTGAAATCCTTCCCTTATGGATTCCGGGTCCGCTGATGACCAGCGGGATATCAACAGCACCGCGGTGAGGGTTGGATTTGCCATAAAGGCCGAAATCTCCCAGCATCTCCCCATGGTCACTGGTATAGACGATTATCGTATCTTCGAGCCGGCCGCTCCTTTCAATTTCGTCGATAATCCTGCCAACATTTCGGTCGATATTTTCCAAAGCCGCCGCATAGTTCTGCCTTACCTTGATGTCCTGGCAGGCGTGATTTTCATCAGGACAGACAGGCAGGGGAAATTCGGTGTTCTGCCAGTCTCGGTGCATACGTTCGGTTACGTCCCAGGGGTCGTGTGGACCATTGAAATTCACTACCAGATGCCATGGTGCATCTTCCGAAAAGCCCCTCAGTATCTTGACGGCATTCCCGGCTATCCAGTTGTCACAGTATGCTTCCTCCGGCAGAGGGGTGGGATCTGTTTTGAAGCGGTTTTGAATACTGCCCCGCCGGCCATTCATGTCCTCTATATGCGTGGCTGCCAATCCTCGGTCATGAAGGTACTTCATATAGGGGTCCCTGGGGGAATCCGCACCGGAGTTGACGGCATCCCATTTGCCGGCGTTGTCGATACCGTGAGTGAAACCCAGGGTTTCGAGATCGGGGATCCATCCATCCAGGCCCCACCAGAATGTGGGTTTGTGGAGATCGAACTTGCCGACACCACCCACTGAGTATCCCGCTTCTTTCAGAACGGAGTAGTAGGTCCTTTGATCCAAAGGATAGTCCACTCCGTTGTCCGGGACACGGCAGTGATGGTAGCGCAGGCCCGCGGCGAGGCAAGCCCGTGCCGGAGCGCAGAGAGGCGAGGGGGTAACAGCGCGTGTGAACGTTACACCACTGTCCATGAGCCTTCGGAGGTTTGGCATCCTAAGGGGAAGGGAAATCCGGGTGCCGGGGATTCTACCTTTCCAGGGCATCCAGTCTCCCCGGTGTTGATCGGGCAGAAATATGAGGAAATTCGGTTTTTTCACATCACCACTGCCTTATACCAAGAGGTACGTTTTAATTTCAAAAGCCTTCAAGCTGTCCCGGAAACCTCCTCCCGTCAGTTCCAAGCGGGAATCCACGCTTTCTTCCACCATGTCCACCTCTTCGACGCGGGACACGGGAAACGCCAGGTCAATGTTTACGGTGGTGTCTTCACCGGTCGTCTCGTATAATCGCAGCACGAGGTGCTTTCCGTTCTCCGAAGGTTTGAGGGCGGACAGCATCACGCCTTTCCCGGAAACGTTGATCCAGGAGTGCTCTTCGGGAAGGGTTGCATTGCCGGCTCGTTCTTTTCCACCGTCTTCCGGCGAAATCATGATTGGAGTAAAAGGATCAGAAAAACCGGCCGCTGCCCGGGTAATGTCAGCATCCTGCATTCTGCCTATATGGGGGTACAGAGAGTAGCGGAAAAAGTGCTCACACCGGTCGGCCGCAGGATCCGGGTTGTGACTCGTGCGCAGGCAGGTGAGGGCTGCGGTATTGCCGGATACACTGTACCCGTATTTGCCGTCGTTGAGCAGGGCAAAGCCGTAATCGTCGCCGGAAATATCCACCCATCGCTGGCATGGGTATTCCTTTCCGTCAGCAGGCCGCCTTATATACCCAAAAGGTATCTCGGCACAAGCCCGGGTTTCGCCGGAAAGCTCCAGTGAATATTCCGCCTTCAGCATCGGCGCACCTTCTTCTTCATAGGATTCCTCG
>CBDUZM010000579.1:0-2277 GCA_965371685.1 uncultured Spirochaetaceae bacterium
CGGGCGGTGTGAATTGTTCGGGATTTGCTAAATGGGTTGTTGATGGATATTATTTTCCTCTTACCGGCTCATATATGGATGTTGAAGGGCTGAAAATTAAACGTAGTAATTACAGGGGAAATCGATGGAGCCGGCGCTACGAGGATGAACGGGACCCCTATTTCGGTCTGGATTGGTCCAGGAATCTGGCTTTGACACTCGAGGAAGCCAGGACCGGCAGGAAGCTGTCAGATTCGGAAGCGTTCGATGTCAGGCATATTAATTTTTTCAACTATATCGAAGATATCGGTTATCCTGTGGCGGATCTCGAGCTTCTTCTCTATTTACTGGCAAGAAGGTATCCAAATCGTTTTTACCTTGGTTCGATTAATCAGCCTTATGGAGAGGAACTTTCACTCCGACAGCACACGCACCTGGCGGTTTTCATTCCATTTTTCTCTGAGAGCGGAGAATTCCGGGTGGTTGTGATGGAACGGGGGGATGAAACGAATTTAGATTCAATCAAGGCAAGATATACAAATGAATATGTTCATCTTGTCGCCATAGAGTCGAAATCGGAGTACAGTCCACTTATTTTTCCGGGGGAGTGATAGAGAAAGTTATGAGAAAGGCTTCAATAGCTGCACTGTTTCTACTTATTCTCTCAATGCCTTTATCCTGGGCTGGGACTGAGGAGAAGGACCTCTTTAGGAAAGGACAGGAGAGGTTCCAAGAAGGCAAGTACAGCTTTGCTCTGGAGATTTTCGACGATTTTATAAGGATCTATCCCATATCCGATTTAATCCCGGATGCTTATTACTTTCGTGCCGTATCGCTTATTAATTTACATCGCTACCGGGAAGCGTCGAAAATTTTAAAGAAAATTAGGAGCAAGTATCGCGCCACCCGCTTTCTTCCCTACGTGGATTTTTGGGACGGAGTCGTTTATTTTGCCTTCGAGGATTTTAAAAGCTCTCTCGAGTCTCTGGAAAGCTTTCTCACCAGCACCGGGACGAATGAGCTTACTCCTCAGGGCTTACTCTATCACGCCCGCGTTTTAATAAGCCTTTCGCTGTACAACGAAGCCGAGGGGAGCCTCCATAGGCTCTACGATAGTTATCCGGAATTTTCCCAGCGACCTTACGGTACAACCCTCTATGTCTATGTCTTATTGAAGCAGAAAAAGAGCTCTGAAGCACTTTTGATAATAGAAGACGAATCCTGGGCGGATTGGGATCCGCAATGGTTTGAAACCATGCATCTCTATCGTGCGGAATCATACTGGCAGCAGAACATGACTGAGCGTGCCGAAAAAATCTACTGGTCGCTGATAGATTCCCGGCCGGAGACAGCACTGGTGGCCCTACAGAGGCTTTTCCTCATAGCTGTTGAAAAAAATGATGTTGCAGTAATGAAGGATATGCTCAACAGGGCGGAAAAAGAGCTTCCTGTATCTCTGCTCAGAGGTTTTTGGTTTGGCATTGGGGTTGGGAGCTTTAATAAGGGTAACAGGGAGACTGCGGAGCAATTCCTGCTAAAAATATGGGACCTGAGAGAATCGGAAACCGTTGAGAGTATGGTTCCCTTACTTCTTTCCAGAATATATTGGGACAGGGGTAACAGGCTTGGCGCCGTCAATATATTGGAGGAATATCTTTTACTTGAAGAATCTACCGACATTATTCAAAAGCGGCTTGGAGATTATTATCGTCTTACAGGAGAGTATGAAGACGCTTCCTCCGCCTATATAAAATTTCTAACTGAAAATGCTGAGAGCTTGCTGTATGAAGAAGCGGGATATCACCTCGCTTTTACATATTATCAAATGAATAATTATAAGAAAGCCCTCGAATGGACTCATCGGTTGATGAAAATGGAAAACAGAGGCGCCTATCAGAAAGATATCCATTCGCTGAATATTGAGCTGCTTAAAAATCTGGAAAGATTTACGGAAGCCATGAGCAGTCTTGAGACCTATTCCTACAGATACCCGGAGGATATACGGAAACGATTGGATATACTGCGAATTCAATTCCTCACAAAGGATTACTCCGATTTACTGGCAGAGAGCTACGAGGTGAAACAGCTATTTCCCGACCTTTTGAGGCAGGATCCGTATGCGTATCTTCTCGTTATCTATCTTGAAGGCATGGCACTAATCGCAAAGCAGTCCTATGAAGAAGCTTTATCGAATTTTAAAGAAATCAGTAACGCGGTACTCCCGGAAAGCCTTGCCTCCGTACTTCCTTACTCCCTATATTATGAGGGATGGGCTAATTACAAGTTGGGAAATCTCGA
>CBDUZM010000580.1:0-2273 GCA_965371685.1 uncultured Spirochaetaceae bacterium
GGCTCGGTAATGAACTCTTCGCTGTCCCCTTCTTTGAACGTTGAGAGAGGCGGTATCTCTTCCGGATTGAAATCCGTGACATAGGAGAACAACTCATCAACATCTTTTACGATCTTTTTTGTGAATGTTCTTAAGTCCACTCCCATGGGGCAGGCTCTGTAACAGGCATCGCATTCGACGCATCTTCCCGCTTGATGGAATATACGGATAAGGTGAAAGATCATGGTGTCCGACAGTTCGGTGCTCACCCCGATCCAGCGCAGGTCGTCCTGGTCGGCGAAGCATTCCTTGCACCAGCATGTAGGACATGCCTGCCTGCAGGCGTTGCAGCGGATGCATTTCGACATCTCCTTCTTGAAATAGTCCCAGCGTTCCTCAGGAGTTTTGGATTCAAATTCCTGCACCCTGGCATACCCGCCGTCCCCCGGTTCTTTTGCCTCTCCTTCAATCAGAATATCCGTACTTTCAGGTGCAGGCAGAGGGAAGCGGCATTCCATACAGCACTCCTGCAGGACCTCTTCCCTCTTAATTTTCAAGGTTTCCCCTTTTCGCGTGTTTACTGTTAAAACACCATCCGTTTCATCGACCTTGAGGATTTCATTACCTGCCGCCTGCGCTTCGACCTTGCCCTTGTCGATCATGCCCCGGCAGGGAACACCTATCAATACCATATTGTCTCTTGGGACCTGTTTTTCCTTTATCAGCACTATAATCGAACGGAGATCGCATCCCTTGGCAACAATACCAATTTTGGGTTTGGGTTTAGGATCTTTTTTCCTGCTCCGGGGATCGGTTTCGAATAGCTTGGGCAGAAAAACGGCAAGGTTGTTCGAGCAGAAGGAATTCCACACCAGATTGTCCACGGGGTTGTCCGGAGCGCCTTCTTTGGACTGGATAAAGTAAGGTCTGCTTTTAAGGGGAACCGTGGCCTCTTCGTATCCTATAAAGAGATCTATTTTCCCCCTGGTAAAAAGGTCTTTTACAACAGCCTTTATCTTATCTCCGATATTTTCCATAGCAGTCAATCAGTTTCCTCAATGTTTAACAGTTTTTACGAGTTTTTTGGACGGGCCTATTCTCTTGATATCGGCTATCACCTTGTTCATTAACGCTGCAAAGCGATTTCCCTCAGACGCGGATACCCAGGAAAACTGCACCCTGTCCGGCTCTATTCCAATGTATATGAGGAGCCTTTTTATTACGGCAAATTTCCTCCGCGCTACGAGATTTCCGCTTATGTAATGGCAGTCCCCCGGATGACAGCCTGATATAAGAACACCGTCTGCGCCGTTCTGAAGGGCCCGCACTATGTATAAAGGATTGATCCGTCCGGAACAGGGAACCCTTATTATCCTGACATTCGTACCGTACTGCAGGCGGCTCACGCCTGCCAGGTCGGCGCCTGCATAGGAACACCAGTTGCAGAGAAATGCTACTATTTTAGGCTCCCAGTTGCTCGCTTTTTCCATATAAGAAGTAACCGCCTTTTATTCCATATTCTATACGACTTTAAGCATATCGAGGATCTGCCGGTCTTCGAATCCGTGGAGCATGATTGCCGACCCCCTGCATGTAGCCGCACAGGCGCCGCATCCTTTACACAACGCTTCGTTTATTACAGCAACGGCCCTCTCTTCATCTATTGTAATGGCATTGTATGCGCAAACCGTTACACAGGCCGCGCAGCCGCTGCAACGGGCTTCGTTTACGTAGGAAATCTTCCCCGCAGCTTCAATATACTCTTTGCTCAATACTGTTGCCGCTCTTCCTGCGGCAGCCCTGGCTTGAGAAATCGTCTCTTTAATATCCTTTGGATAATGAGCGAGACCGCACAGATAGACACCGTCTGTGGCGAACTCAACAGGTTTTAGCTTTACATGCGCTTCTAAAAAGAATTTTTCACTGTTTATAGGTACCTTAAAAAACTGTGACAGCTCCTCATTATCCGAATTTGGATCTATTCTACTGCTCAAGACAAGCAGATCCGCCGGAATATCGATGTCGGCGCCCAGTATGTGGTCCCGGACACTGACCATTATTCTGCTGTCCTTTTCCTTGACAACCGGTTTATTATCGAGATCATACCGTATAAAGATAATGCCTATCTCCCTCGCCCGGGTATAGTATTGCTCACGAAAACCGTAGGTACGGATATCACGATACAGGATGAAAATATCAGCCTCGGGCTTCATCTCCTTCATTCGGATGGCGTTCTTGATAGCCCCGGTGCAGCATACCCGGCTGCAGTACATATGGTCCGGCTCTCTCGATCC